>NZRL01000066.1 GCA_002696205.1 Rhodospirillaceae bacterium
CTCGACGTCTCCGTCATCGCCCAGGCCGACGCGCCGACGCTCGACGTCGATGCGGCGACCGGCAACGAAGACACGGCGATCGCGTTGGATATCGATCCCGCCGCCGCCGCCGAAGACATCAACGGCGAGGTGACTTCGGTCACCATCTCTGACATTCCGGAAGGCGCCGTCCTGACATTGCCGGGCGGCATCACCTTCACCGCGTCGGAAGGCAACACCTCCGTCGATCTGACCCCGGCGCAGCTGAACGGCCTGACCATCACGCCGCCGGCCGACAGCGCCGACGACTTCCAGCTGACCGTCACCGCGACGGCGGAAGAAACCGACCCCGAAACCGGTGAGGTGACCACCGCCACCTCTGCGCCCGCGACGCTTGACGTCACGGTGCAGGGCGTCGCCGACGGCGCCGCCGTGGCCGATACCTCGGCCGCCGGTGCGGAAGACACCTCGATCCCGTTCACGGTCGATGTGACCGAACTGGACACGGACGGCTCGGAAACCCTTTCCGTCACCCTGTCGAACATCCCCGAAGGGGCAGTCATCACCCGCAACGGCGAAGCGCTGCCGGTTAACGAAGACGGCTCCGTCACGCTTGGCGAAGGCGAGCTGGACGGCCTGGCGATCACGCCGCCGGCCGATTTCTCCGGTAACTTCGACCTGACCGTCTCGGCCCAGACGACTGACGAAGGCGACGTCTCCGAAGTGACCACGGGCAGCGTTTCCATCGACGTGTCCGGTGTCGCCGACGGTGCGGACCTGAATGTCTCGGCGGCTGCCGGTGACGAGGACACGGCCATCGATCTGCCGATCACCATCGACAAGGCCGACGCCAGCGAAACCGCCGAAATCACCCTGTCCGGCATTCCGCAGGGCGCGGTTCTGACCGGCGCCAACGGCCCGATCACGGTGACCGACGGCATCGCGGTGCTGAGCGAAAGCGACCTGGAAGGTCTGCAGATCACGCCGCCGGAAGATTCCAGCGTCGATTTCGATCTGGGCGTTTCCGTCGTCACCACCGACGGCACCAGCACGTCCGAGCCGACCACCGGCACGATCTCCGTCGATGTCGACGGCGTGGCCGATGTGCCGAGCCTGACCCTGGGCGACGCCACGGGTACGGAAGACAACGCCATCCCGCTGAACATCCAGGCGGGCCTGACCGATACCGACGGTTCGGAAGTCCTGACCGTCACGGTCTCCGGCGTGCCGGAAGGAGCGACCCTGTCTGCCGGGTCCTATGACGAAGCCACCGGCGATTGGACCTTGTCCGCTGGCGACCTGGACGGCCTGACCGTCATGCCGGCCCCGGACTCGGACGAAGACTTCCAGCTGACCGTGACGGCGACTTCTGCCGATACGGATCCGGAAACCGGCAACGTCACCACGGCGACCACCTCGGGCACCATGGACGTGACCGTCAACGCCGAAGCCGATGCCCCGGTTCTGACCCTGAATGACGCGACCGGCAACGAAGACACGGCGATCCCGCTGAACATCTCGGCGACCCTGTCGGACGAATCGGAAACGCTTGGCCTGACCATCTCCGGCGTGCCGGAAGGCGCGCAGCTGATGATCACCAACCCGGGCGGCCAGTTGGTGCCCGTGCAGGTGACCGACGGCGTTGCCGAAATTCCTGCCGGTCTGATCGGCGGGCAGATGTACATCACGCCGCCGACGGACAGCGCCGATGACTTCTCACTGACCGTCACCGCGACGTCCAAGGACGGCGATTCGACCGCGACCACGGAAGGCACGCTGGACGTGACCGTCCAGGGCGTCGCCGACGGCGCCTCGGTCGCTGATACCTCGGCCACCGGTGTGGAAGACACGGCCATTCCGTTCACGCTGGACGTCTCCGAGCTGGACACGGACGGCTCCGAAACCCTGTCCGTCACGCTGTCCGACATTCCCGAGGGCGCGGTCATCATGCGCAACGGCGAGCCCGTCGCGGCCAATGAAGACGGCTCCGTGACCCTGGGTGAGGGCGAGCTGGACGGCCTATCGATCCTGCCGCCGGAAGATTATTCCGGTAACTTCGACCTGACCGTTTCGGCGACGACGACGGATGAAGGCGACGTTTCCGAAACCGCGCTGGGCACCGTTTCCGTCGATGTCATCGGCCAGGCCGATGGCGCCACCGTCGCCGATACGGCGGCGACCGGCGACGAAGACACGGCCATTGACCTGCCGATCTCCATCGACAAGGCCGACGCCAGCGAAACCGCGGAAATCACGCTGTCCGGCATCCCGCAGGGTGCGGTGCTGACCGGTGCCAACGGCCCGATTACCGTGACCGACGGTGTTGCGGTTCTGAGCGAAAGCGACCTGGAAGGTCTGCAGATCACGCCGCCGGACGACAGCGACGCCGATTTCGAACTGGGCGTTTCCGTCGTCACCACGGACGGTCTCAGCACCTCCGATCCGTCGACCGGCACCATCACGGTCGGCGTCGACGGCGTCGCCGACGTGCCGAGCCTGACCGTCGACAGCGCCGTTTCCGGCGTGGAAGACGGCGGGCCGATCGCGCTCGACATCGCCTCCAGCCTGACCGACGTGGACGGCTCGGAAAGCCTGAGCATCACCATCTCGGGCGTGCCCGAGGGGGCGACCCTGTCCGCCGGTACCTTGAACGAGGAAACCGGTGAATGGACCCTGGACCCGTCCGAACTGGCGGGCCTGACGGTCACCCCGGCGGCCGACAGCGGCGAAGACTTCCAGCTGACGGTTACCGCCACCTCGACGGAAGCCGACGGCGGCGATACCGCCACGCAGACGGCGACCATCGACGTTGCCGTCGCGGCGCAGGCCGATGCACCCGACCTGACGGTCGGCGCGGCCTCCGGCGCGGAAGACGGCGCGGCGATCCCGTTGACCATCGATGCCGAGGCGGCGACCCAGGACGTGCAGGGTGAGGTCACCACCTTCACCATCTCCGACATTCCGGTCGGTGCTGTCCTGAACCTGGGCGGCGGTTTCACCTTCACCGCGACGGAAGGCAACACCTCCGTCGATCTGGCGCCGGGCATGGTCGACAATCTGTCGATCAGCCTGCCGGAAGATTTCGACGAAGACTTCTCGCTGTCCGTCACCGCGACGGCCGAAGAAACCGATCCCGATACGGGTGCCGTGACCACGGCGACCAGTGCGCCGGTTTCGCTCGACGTTTCCGTCGAGGCGGTCGCCGATGCGCCCAGCGTGTCGGTGCAGGATGCTTCCGGCGTCGAGGACGCCGGTCCCATCGCGCTTGATATCGACGCCGATGCGGCGGCCCAGGACATCAACGGCGAAGTCGTCTCCGTAACCATCTCCGACGTACCGGAAGGGGCGACGCTCTCCGCCGGTACCTACGATGAACAGACCGGCGATTGGACCCTGACGCCGGAAGACCTGGAAGGTCTGACGATCAGCCTGCCGCAGGATTTCGATGCGGACTTCGAACTGTCCGTCACCGCGACGGCCCAGGAAACCGATCCGGAAACGGGTGCGGTCACGACCGCGACCTCCGCGCCGGTGACCTTGGACGTTTCCGTCATGGCGCAGGTCGATGCCCCGACCGTGACGGTCGACAACGCGGCCGGTGTGGAAGACACCGGCGCCATCGCGCTGAACATCGACGCCGAAGCGGCGGCCGGTGACATCAACGGCGAGGTCGTCTCGGTCACGGTTTCCGACATTCCGGTCGGCGCCACCCTGAACCTGGGTGGCGGCTTCACCTTCACGGCGACGGAAGGCAACACCTCCGTCAGCCTGACGCCGGACATGGTCGAAGGCCTGTCCATCAGCCTGCCGGAAGACTTCGACGACGACTTCTCGCTCTCCGTCACCGCGACGGCGGAAGAGGTCGATCCGGAAACCGGCGAGACCTCCAGCGCGACCAGCGAGCCGGTCACTCTCGACGTTTCCGTCGAGGCCGTGGCCGATGCCCCGACGCTTGACGTTTCCGATGCCGCCGGCACGGAAGACGGTGGGCCGATCGCGCTCGATATCGATGCGGCGGCTGCGGCCGAGGACATCAACGGCGAGGTGACCTCGATCACCATCTCCGACGTGCCGGAGGGTGCCACCCTGTCCGCCGGTACTTACGACGAACAGACGGGCGATTGGACCCTGGCGCCGGAAGATCTGGAAGGCCTTACCATCAGCCTGCCGGAAGATTTCGACGAAGACTTCGACCTGTCCGTCACCGCGACGGCGCAGGAGACCGATCCGGAAACCGGCACGGTCACGACCGCGACCTCGCAGGCGGTGACCGTGGGTGTCGCCGTGGCGGCCCAGGTCGACGCCCCGACCGTCGACGTGCAGGCGGCCACCGGCGACGAAGACAGCGCCATCGCGCTGGACATCGATCCGCAGGCGGCGGCCGAGGACATCAACGGCGAAGTCACCTCCGTCACAATCTCTGACATTCCTGAAGGTGCGACCCTGACCCTGCCGGGCGGCTTCCAGTTCACGGCGACGGAAGGCAATACCTCCGTCGATCTGACGCCGGCCCAGTTGGAAGGCCTGACCATCACGCCAGCCGCGAACAGCGACGCGGACTTCAATCTGACGATCACCGCGACGGCGCAGGAAACCGATCCGGAAACCGGTGCCGTGACCACGGCGACGAGTGCTCCGGTCAGCCTGCCGGTGACGGTCGATGCCGTCGCCGATGCGCCGACGCTGGACGTCGACGGTAACGTGGCGGGTGTCGAGGAGGACGGCGGTCCGATCGCTCTCGACATCGCGTCGGGTCTGACCGACATCGACGGTTCGGAAAGCCTGAGCATCACCATCTCCGGTGTGCCGGAAGGGGCGACCCTGTCCGCCGGTACCTTCAACGAAGCGACCGGTGAATGGACGCTGGAAACCGGCGACCTGGTCGGCCTGACCGTTACACCGGCGGCCGACAGCGGCGAAGACTTCCAGCTGACGGTCACCGCGACCTCGACGGAAGCCGATGGCGGCGACACGGCGGTGCAGACGGCGACCATCGACGTTTCCGTGGCCTCGCAGGCCGACGCGCCGACGGTCGAAACGACGGCTGCTTCCGGGATGGAAGACGGCGGGCCCATCGGCCTGGACATCGACGTCGACGCGGCGTCCCAGGACGTTCAGGGCGAGGTTGTCTCCGTCACCATCTCCGGTGTGCCGGAAGGGGCGACCCTGTCTGCCGGTACCTATAACGAAACGACCGGCGACTGGACGGTCGATGCCGCCGATGTGGACGGCCTGAGCGTCTCCTTGCCGGAAGATTTCGACGAGGACTTCTCGTTGCAGGTCTCCGCGACCGCGCAGGAAACCGATCCCGACACGGGTGCGGTGACCACGGCGACCTCGGCGCCGGTTGGTCTCGACGTGTCCGTCGGTGCGGTGGCCGATGCGCCGACCGTTTCCGCCGAAGATGCCTCCGGTGTGGAAGACGGCGGCCCGATCGCGCTGAACATCGACGCCGCCGCGGCGGCGCAGGATATCAACGGGGAAGTCACTTCGGTGACGATCTCCGGCGTGCCGGAAGGGGCGACGCTTTCCACCGGTTCCTTCGACGAGCAGACCGGTGAATGGACGGTCGACGCGGCGGACCTGGACGGTCTGTCCGTCAGCCTGCCCGAAGACTACAGCGAGGACTTCTCGCTTTCCGTTACCGCGACGGCCCAGGAAACCGATCCGGAAACGGGTGCCGTGACCACGGCGACTTCCGCGCCGGTCTCCATGGACGTGTCCGTGGCGGCCCAGGTCGATGCCCCGACGGTCGAGGTTTCGGCGGCTGCCGGTGACGAAGACACCGCCATTGCCTTGACCATCGATCCGCAGGCGGCGGCGCAGGACCTCAACGGCGAAGTGACCACGGTCACCATCTCCGACATTCCGGTCGGTGCCACCCTGACCCTGGCCAGCGGCATCACCTTCACCGCGACGGAAGGCAACACCTCCGCCGACCTGACCCCGGCCCAGTTGGAAGGCCTGACCATCACGCCGCTGGCGGACAGCGCCGATGACTTCTCGCTGACCGTCACCGCGACGGCGCAGGAAACCGATCCGGAAACGGGTGCGGTGACCACCGCCACCAGTGCGCCTGCGTCCCTGGACGTCACGGTGCAGGGTGTTGCCGACGGCGCCCAGGTGACGGACGCGACGGCGTCCGGCACGGAAGACACGGCGATCCCGCTGACCATCGATGTCACGGAACTGGATACGGACGGCTCGGAAGCCCTTTCGGTGACCTTGTCCAACATCCCGGAAGGGGCGGTGCTGACCCGCAACGGCGAGCCGCTTGAGGTTGTCGGCGGGTCCGTGACCCTGGCGGAAGGCGAATTGGACGGCTTGGAAATCACGCCGCCGGCCGACTTCTCCGGCTCGTTCGACATCGGCGTTTCGGCGACCACGACGGATGAAGGCGACGTTTCCGAAGCCGCCACCGGCACCATCAGTGTCGATGTGGCGGGTGCTGCCGACGGCGCGTCGCTGACCCTGGGCGCTGCCTCGGGCGATGAAGACACGCTGATCGACCTGCCGATCACGGTCGATAAGGCCGATGCCAGCGAAACGGCGGAAATCACCCTGTCCGGTATTCCGGAAGGCGCCGAGCTGTCCAACACCAGCGGCCCGATTTCGGTCGTCGACGGCATCGCCGTGCTGACCGAAGCCGACCTGGCCGGACTGCAGATCAAGGCACCGGAGGACTCGGGGGCTGACTTCAATCTCGAGGTCTCGGTCGTCACGACCGACGGCGAAAGCACGTCCGAGCCGACCACGGGCACCATCAACGTGGGTGTCGATGCGGTGGCCGATGTTCCGACCCTGACCGTCGGCAGTGTCTCCGGTACGGAAGACAGCGCCATTCCGCTGAACATCACGGCGGGCCTGAACGATGAGGACGGATCGGAAGTGCTGAGCGTCACGCTCTCCGACGTGCCCCCGGGATCTGTCCTGACGCTGGGCGACGGCTCGTCCTTCACGGCGACGCCGGAGAACACGACCTTCCTGTTCGCGGGCGATCAGCTGGAAGGCCTGACCATCACGCCGCCGGAAAATTCCGACGATGATTTCACGCTGAACGTCACGGCGACCTCGCTGGACACCGACCCGGACACGGGTGCGGTGACGACCAGCTCGGTCGAAGGTTCCATGAACGTCAGTGTCGATCCGGAAGCCGACGCGCCGAGCCTGGTGCTCGACAACGCGGCGGGCGACGAAGACTCGGCCATTCCGTTGAACATCGAAGCCGGTCTGACCGACTCTTCGGAAGTTCTCAGCGTGACGATCTCGGACATTCCGGAGGGTGCGACCTTGACGTTGGCCAACGGCACCGAGTTCACGGCGACCGAAGGCAACACCAGCTACGACATCGATCCGTCGGATCTGGCGGGCCTGACCATCACGCCGGTCGAAAATTCCAACGAAGACTTCAACCTGACGGTCACCGCGACCTCGACGGAATCGGACGGCTCTACGGCGACCACGTCGTCGGTGCTGGGCGTCGATGTGACCGGTGTCGCCGATATGCCGACCCTGTCCGTGACCCTGGGTGAGGGCACCCCGGGCACGTCTTCGGGCGGTGGCGAGGGCGCCGGTTTCGTGATCGACATGAGCGGTGCCGTCGATGTGACGGGCAGCAGCGCCCAGACCCATCAGGGCACCACGGGCGACGATACGTTCCTGGTCGACCGTAATCTGAACCAGAACGAAAACTTCAACATGAAGACCGGGAACGACACGGTCGTGGTCAACGGCAATACCGCCGGCGGCACCAACTTCAACATGAGTGAAGGCAACGATACTGTCGTCATCAACGGCGATATCGGCGGCAACACGCATGTCAACGGCAGCGGCCAGGACGACGTGTTGATCCTGGGCAAGTCGTCCGACCATTACGAGTTCCGGAATTTCACGAACAACAACGGCCAGATCAACACCCAGATCATCGATCTGGATACGGGCCAGACCCTGACGGTCAACAACATCGAAACCATCGGGTTCGGTGACGGCACGAGTGTCGGCAACGCCGATCTGCTGCCCGCCTACGACACCGGTGGCGAGTCCGTCGTGACCTACCCGCTGGACATCACGTCCGAGCTGCAGGACATCGACGGGTCCGAAACCCTGTCGATCACGGTCTCCGGCCTGCCGGACGGCGCGGTCCTGTCAGCCGGTGAGCCGAACAACGACGGCAGCTGGACGCTTGAACCGGGCGATCTGGACGGCCTGACCCTGACCGTCCCCAGCACGGCGGAATCCTTTGGCCTGTCCGTGACCGCGACCTCGACGGAGAACGACGGCGACACGGCCAGCGTCACGACCTCGGTCGGTGTGACCGTGGACGATTTTGCCGACGCGCCGGACCTGAACCTGAGCGACGCCGCCGGGACGGAAGATCAGCCTATTCCGCTGGATATCTCCGCCGCGCTGACCGATACGGACGGTTCGGAATCCCTCAGCGTCACGCTCTCCGGTATTCCGGACGGCGCGGTGTTGAAGTCGGGCGATACGGAACTGGTCGTCGAGAACGGCGAGATCACCTTCGATGACGGTGTGGTGCCGAACGATCTGACCATTCAGGCCGCGCCCAACTCCAACGAAGACTTCTCGCTGACGGTTTCCGCGACTTCCACGGAATCCTCGACCGGCGATACTTCGACCGTGACCTCGACGCTGAACGTCGCGGTTGCGGGCGATGCCGACGCGCCGACCCTGACCGTCGACCTGGGTGAAGGTACGCCGGCCGGCGGCGACGCCGGTACGCCGGACGTGCCGGGCAGCGTGACCATCGAGAACGTCGCCCAGGGCGAAGCCGGGTATCACAACGCCTACGGCTACTACATCAAGGGCGAGGACGGCACGCCGCAGTCGGGTGAAATCATCTGGGCCGATGTCAAGGACACGGTGGGCCAGAGCTTCACCCTGGATGGCGTCGATCCGGAAGACATCGGGTTCTTCATCATCCCGGACGGGGATGGGCTGAACAACCTGTCCAACGGCATGGACGTGACCTTCACGCAGGACTTCAGCGGCGACTGGCATGTCGTCGGCCCGAACGGGCAGGTTCTGTCCGGTCAGGGCGATCCCGTGCTGTTCGACGATCCGGCCTTGAATGAGGGCCAGTTCGATTACACCCAGGACAACAACAATCCGGGTAACCAGAACTGGGAAGACCTTGCCGGCGGCGGCGACAACGATTTCAACGACATCCACATCCAGGTGGATACGGTCGCCTCGCAGCCGGGTACGCCGGGTAGCGGTGATCCGGTCGTCGAGTATCCGCTCGATATCGTTGCGGGCCTGCAGGACGAAGACGGTTCGGAAACCTTGTCGGCGACGGTCTCCGGCGTGCCCGCGGGTGCGACCCTGACCCTGGCCGACGGCACGGTCCTGACGTCGACGGACGCGGGCGATACCTTCGATCTGACCGCCGGTCAGCTTTCGGGCATCACCCTGTCGGTTCCGGCGGGCTCCGAGGACTTCAATCTCGCGGTGACCGCGACGGCGTCCGAGAACGATGGCGACACGGCCAGCATCTCGACCTCGGTTGCGGTGGACGTGCCGGAAATCGAAGGCCCCGACCTGACGGTCGTCGATGCCCAGGGCGACGAAGACACGGCGATCACGCTGAACATCGCGGCGGCCTTCGAAGGTGGCGCCACGACGACCGAAACCACCGGGTCCTTCTACCTGCTGGAAGAAGGGGCGGACAGCATCGTCCGCATCAACCTGGATGGCTCCGCCGAGGAAGTCGTGACTCAGGAAGAGATCATGGCCGCCACCGGCGAAAACAACGCCGATTTCGACAACCAGGGCGTCGGCACGGATGCCGACGGCAACATCTTCTTCACCGAGTTGGAGAGCGAATCCCTGCTGATGAAGCCCGCCGACGGCGGCCCGGTTCAGGTCGTTGCCTCGGAAAGCGCCATTAAGGCGGCGACCGGCTATAGCGATGTCGATCCGGCCGGTATGGCCATCGGTTCCGACGGCAAGGTCTACCTGATCGACGACGAAAGCGACTCGCTGATCCAGGTCGATCCGGCCACCGGTGGGGTGACGGTCGTCGCCACGCGTCAGGAACTGGACGATCTGGGCGGCATCCGCGACGTCGATCTGGAAGGCGGC
>NZRL01000067.1 GCA_002696205.1 Rhodospirillaceae bacterium
GACGCCAGCAACACCTTGCTCCACGACGTGCGCGACACCGGCGCCAATATCGACACGCAGCACAACATCCGCACCTACCAGACCAACCGGGCGCAGCCGTTCCATAACGACGGCGGCGACGTTTTCGCCCTGTTCTGCCGGCGCCAGTCGCCGAACGGCGGCCAGTCACAGATCGTCAGCGCCCATGCCGTGTTCAACGAAATCCTGAACCGCCGCCCGGACCTGGCCAAGGTGCTGAGCGAACCGTTTTATTTCGACGCCCGCGGCCAGAACCTGCCGGGCAAACCCTGGTATCAGGCGCTGCCGATTTTCCAGAACTACGGCGGCCGCTGGTTCGTCATGTACAAGCGGCATTACATCGATTACGCCCAACGTTCGGACGAAATCCCGCGCCTGACGGAGAAACAGATCGAGGCGCTGGATCTGATGGATGCGCTTTGCGCCGACCCCGCCTTCCACCTGGCGTTCGAGATGTCGCCGGGCGACATGGTCGTCGGCAACAATTTCACCACCCTTCACGCGCGCTCGGCCTACAAGGACATGGGCCCGACGACCGGCGACAAGCGGCACATGCTGCGTCTGTGGCTCGGCGTGCCGGGCGGCGTGGCCTTGCCGCCGGCCTTTGAAGAGACCCGCGAGTTCGGCCCGCTTTTCCATACGACCGAACGCATCGCGATATAAAATTTCGTGACTTGACACTGTCTAAGAATTTTATTATCGAACTTAACGGTTCGTTATGATATTCTTTCTACGCTACCAGAAGGTGGAGGTGCCTTGCGTGGCGTAGCCGTCGAACGAGGCACCGGACCGGGGGGCAACCCCGGCGTTGGATGTCCGTTCATCAGGAGAAGACAGATGAGACAGACCAAGCGCGACTTTTCCGGCATTGCCGCGGCGATCGCATCGCCGCGCGAAAACGATCACCCGCTGGAAGGCCCGCACCCGACCGATTGACGGGACGCCGAGCCTTCCCGCCTTCGGCTCCCGGCCAATCCGCCCGGGACGCCGGATGCATTTGACGAATACCAGCCTTGCCGAAACGATGCTGGTATCCGCGCCTGCGGGCCCGATAGGGTCCGGGTTGTCCGCCCCCGCGAGGCGGATCGCCGAACCGCCCCGACCGGCCCTGTGCTGAGACGGGCACGACCAATGGCAACCCATGGCAACGGAGCCACGCCAATGACCGCGCATGAAAAAGACCATCCCCTGAACGGCCCGCACCCGACGGATTGAGCCTCGGCCGGATTTTCCGGCGGAAGAGCGTCGTCCGTTACACGGGGGTTCTACCCTGAATTCTCCCTCCCATGACGGCATGCCCGTCCGGCCACAGCCCCGGCCGGACGGGCATCGCCGCGCGCCGCGCGCGTCTCTCGACCGATGCATACGCCTGAAACCTGGACGGGAACCAGTATGCGCATTGCAGACATTCCCCCACCTTTACGGTAAAACAAGCAGGTCACGTTACGGCATCCAAGGGAGCACGATATGAGTTCCTACGAAGAAGAATTGCGCCGCCAGCAGCAGTTCCTGCGCAAGGCGGAGATGCTGATTTCCCAGGCCAACCGGGAAATCATCGGCCCCCTGATCCCCGACATCACCGAAGCCCGGGTCATCAACTTCGCCCGGGCGGTGGCCCACCTGCGCGGACGCTACCTTCAGGCAGCCTTCAACATCACCAACGTCGCCGACGGCCACGCCCCTTCCGACGCCGAAATTACCAACCTTCGTAAGTACCGGGACATTTACGAAGAGGCCAAGAAGGCCTATGAGGAACTGACACACGCCATCGAACGGGGATATATCCATATCTCCGACGAAGAATAATCACCGACCACGAACAGGGCATCGCCGTCCGTTCTCCGCCACAGGTCGAAGTGCGGAATACCCGTTTCGACCCTTTTCACCACGCCCATTTCCACAAAGACCGAGCCTTCTGATCCATGGACCACGACGCCCTCGCCCAAGAAGTGGCGGCCCTTGCCGCCCAAGCCGAACGCCTTGAGACCCCCGGCCCGAACGGCCCCTGCATCTGGCACCGCTGGGGCCAGGGCCCGACCCTGGTGTTGCTGCACGGCGGTTGGGGGTCCTGGACTCATTGGTATCGCTCGATCCCGCTTCTGGCGCCGCACTTCACGTTGCTGGCCGCCGATACTCCGGGCTTCGGCGACAGCGGCGCACCACCCAAGCCGACCTCGCCCGACGATATCGCCGACATCCTGGTCGCGGGTCTGGATGAACTGATCCCGGCGGGCGACACGTTCCACCTTGCCGGGTTTTCCTTCGGCGGGCTGATCGGCAGCGTCGTCGCCTCCAAGATGCCGGGCCGTTGCCGCAGCTTCGTACCCGTCGGCGCCAGCGGCTTCGGCAGCCTGCATGCCCCGCCGCAAGGCACGGCCCTGGCCGAGGACGGCATGACCGAAGACGAAGTCGACGAGCTGCAGCGCCGCAACCTGCAGATCCTGATGATCCACGACCCGGCCAACATCGACGACCTGGCCGTCCATATGCATCGCGAGAACCTGGCCCGCGGGCGCATCCGGTCCCGGCCGATTTCCCTGTCCGACCGCCTGCGCCGGGCCCTGCCCGACATCAAGGCGTCGATGGCCGGTATCTGGGGCGAACACGACGTCACGGTCATGGGCCGCGAAGGACTGGAGCAACGCCGCGACATCATCCGCGAGTTCCAGCCGGACGCCCCGTTCCACATCATCGAAGGGGCCGGGCATTGGGTGATGTACGAAGCGCCCGACGAATTCGCCAAGACCCTGATCGACACGCTGAAAACCCTGGCGCCTTACTGACTCCACACCCGGCCCGGTCCGTACGCGTTTGCTAATTCATTGCCTCCCGCCCGGCCGTTGCCGATAATCGGTTTCAAGGGAAGCAACGGAGGCGCCGGACATGGCGGGTGTATTGGAAACCCTGACGGGGTTGTACCGGGAACAGGTGGCGCGGCATCAAAACCGCCCTTTTCTCGAGGCCGTCATGTCGGCCGCGGCGCTGGTCTGTGCCGCCGATGGGGAAGTGACCTTCCCCGAACGCATGCGCCTGGACCAGATCGTCGAAGCGATCAAGCAATTGGAAGCCTTCGATCCCCACGAAGCGGTCGATCTATTCGACGAGTACACCCGGGCGATCCAGGAAGATTCCGAGACCGGCCGCGAGGCCGCCTTCAAACGGATCGAGCCGATGGCCGACGATCCGGAGACCTGCGCACTGATTCTGCGAGTCTGCATCGGCATCCTGGAGATCGAGGGCGAGGACAACATGGTCGAACAGATCGAAATCGTCAGTTTGTGTTCGCGCCTGGGCATCGACCCCAAGGAATGCGGCCTCTACGTCGACGATCTGTCGTGATGGCCTTGCTGCGCCCGCCACTTCTTACCGAGACGAAAGGTCGCTCATGGAACCTTTGACCGCCCTCGCCCTGGCGCTCGGCTCCGCCTGGGGCAGCGGCCTGAACCTCTACGCCACCGTGTTGGTGCTCGGCGCGATGGACGCCTTCGGGGTGATCTCCCTGCCGGATAGCATGGCCGTCCTGTCCTCGACCTGGGTCCTGGCGGCGGCGGCCCTGATGTATTTCATCGAGTTCTTCGCCGACAAGATCCCCGGCCTGGATTCCATCTGGGACCTGATCCACACGTTCATCCGCATCCCGGCGGGGGCGTTGATGGCGGCCGGCGCGGTCGGCGGGCTCGACTTCATGAACGACGAGGTCCAGACCGCCGTGGCCCTTTTAGGCGGCGGCATGATCGCCGCCGGAACGCATGCGGCCAAGGCCGGTTCGCGCGCCGTGATCAACACGTCGCCGGAGCCGTTCTCCAACTGGTTCATGAGCCTGTTCGAAGACGCCCTGGTGTTCGGCGGCATGGCGCTGGCCCTGTTCAATCCGGTCGCCTTCCTGATCGGTTTCGGCCTGTTCCTGCTACTGATGATCTGGCTGGTGCCCAAGGTCTGGCGCGGCATCGCCGGGTTCTTTCGAGGCTTCAAAGACCCCGAATCGCTGCGCCGTCCGCAAGGCGCCGGTCCGGCGGGCACCGCGGGCGGTTTTGCCGGCATGGGGGCGAACGGGTTTTCCGGCGGGCCCGGCGACTGGGCGCCACCCGGCAGCACGCCGCCGCAGAATGGCGACGGCACCGCCTCCGACAGTCGCGACGTCGCCGAACGCCCCGGCACGGACGCGGATTTCTTCGACAAGAAGACTTAGAAACGGGGCCGATGGCCCGCGCCGCTAAACCAAATTCGTCGGCGCGCCCTTGTGGAAATTCTCGATATTGTCGATCAGCTGATCGACCATGGCCTTCTTGGCCGTATGTCCGGCCCAGCCCGTGTGGGGCGTCAGCACGAAATCGGGCCGCCCGACCAGCGCCATGAACGGATGGTCGGCGGGCGGCGGCTCGCTGGACACCACGTCGAACCCGGCCCCCGCGATCTCGCCCGCATTCAGGGCCGCGACCAGTGCGTCCTCATCGACCAGGCCGCCGCGCGCCGTGTTGATCAGGATCGCGCTGGACTTCATCCGTTTCAATTCATCCGCGCCGATCATGCCCCGCGTTTCCGGTGTCAGGGGACAATGCAGAGTCAGCACGTCCGCCGTCTCGATCGCTTCGTCCCAGGGGACCAGGCCGTCGCCCGGCGCCGTGTCGCCTTTGCGGCCCGCGAAGACGATCTCCATACCGAAGCCTTGGGCGATCCGCGCCACGCCCTGCCCCAAGGACCCGCGCCCGACGATCACCAATCGCGTGCCGTGAAGATCGACCAGTTCATGCGTGAAGAAGGTAAAGGCGCCCGCGTCCTGCCATTTGCCCGCCTTGACGTCGGCGGTGTAGCCGGGGATCTGGCGGCGCAGGCTGAGGATCAGGCCGAAGGCGTGTTCCGGCACGGAGTATTCCGCATAGCCGCGCACGTTGGAAACGGGAATGCCGCGTTCCTTGGCCGCCGCCAGATCGACGATGTCCGTGCCCGTGGCGCAGACGGCGATGAACTTCAGGTTCGCCGCCCCGGCCATGTCGGCCTCCGAGACCGGGACCTTGTTGGTCACCACGATATCGGCGTCGGCGATGCGCTGGGCGACCTGATCGGGGCGGGTTTCATCGAAATCGACCCAGTCGTGGTCGAAGGCGGGAGAGCGCGGCGCCGTACCGGGGGCAAGGGACGCGCGGTCGAGGAATACGATCTTCTGTGTCATAGGCCGTATTCTGCGACGGCGGGCTCGTTCCATTCAATGCCGATGCCGGGCTTTTCCATAGGGCGGCAAAACCCCGCCGTGACGGGCAATGGCGCGGCCAGGATCGGCTCCGCCCAATCGACGTATTCCAGCCAATGGCGGGTCGGCGACGCGGCGAGCAGATGGACGCTGACTTCCGGATAGAGATGGCTGGATAGCGGCATGTCCCGTTCCGCCGCCAGCTTGGCCGCCCCGAGCCAGCCGGTCACACCGCCGATCTTGCCCGCGTCGGGCATGAAATAATCGCAGGCGCCGGCATCCAGGCACTTGGCCATCTCGCCCGGGAACCAGCAGTTCTCGCCCGTCTGGATCGGCGTTTCGACGGCGGCGCGCAGGGCTGCATGCCCCGCGAAATCGTCGTAGTGCACGGGCTCCTCCACCCAATAAAGCCCCTCGCCGTCCAGCGCCGAGACGCGGCAAATGACTTCGTCCACGGATTGGCTCTGGTTGTAATCGCTCATCAAGGGGGCATCCGGGCCGATGGCCGCGCGCACAGCCCGCACGACGGCCAGGTCTTCCTCCAAGGCCGGATAGCCCAGGCGCACCTTTACCGCCTCGAAGCCTTCGTCCTGCAGTTCCATGGCTTCCCTGCCCGCCGCTTCCGCGCCGATCATGCCCAGGCCTTTGGAGTTATACGCCGGGATATCCAAAGCCTCGACGCCCAGTGTCTTGTAAAGCGGCTCGCCCCGCGTCTTGGCGAAGGCGTCCCAGGCCGCCATATCCAGGCCCGAGATCGCCTGCCCCGCCACGCCCTTGCCGCCAACCAGACGGCAGGCGGCCCAGAGGTCCGCCTGCAAGGATTCCGGGTCGAGCGGCAAACCGGCGATCTTTTCCGCCAGCACATCGAACATGGCGACCAGCGGTCGGAGCGCCCAGCGGTGATAAGCGAAGGAATAGGCCCGCCCGACCGTGCCGTCGGAACAGTCCAGATCGATCAGGACCAGGGGCGCTTCGGAAACGGCGCCGCCCGCCGTCGCCAGGGGCCGGCGCATGGGGACGACGACGGGCCGTGCGCGGACGGCGGAGACGGTCGGTCGGTCGGTTGTCATGCGTCCGGGTCTTCCAATCGGTCGAGGCGCAGGCGATGGCGGTTATCGGTGAGGCGCCAGGCGGCGGCGTAGACCGCCGTGCCGGCGCCGATGCCCGTCGCCCCGCCGATCAGGAACATGACCAGCAATTGGTATTTCACGGCCTCGACCGGATCGAGCCCGGCCAGGATCTGGCCCGTCATCATGCCCGGCAGGAACACCAGGCCCGAGGCCGACATGGAATTGATCGAGGGCGTCAGGGCGTTGCGCAAAGCCCGGCGCAGGAACGGCCGCAGCGCGATCTCGCGCCGATGGCCCAGCGCGATCTGTGCCTCGACCGCCCATCGGTCGCGGGTCACCGCCGTCAAAAGATTGTTCAGCCCCAGGCTGATCCCCGTCATGGCGTTGCCCAACATCATGCCGAGCAGCGGAATGGCGTAGCGCGCATCCCACCATGGATCGGGGCGAAGCTGCGTCGCCAGGGCCAGGACGGTGACCGAAACGGCGGCGAAGGTCATCGTCGTCACGCCGATGCCGTAGGACCACAGGCCGGAGAGCTTACGGTCCTGGCGGTTCATGATCTCGTAGCCCGCGAAGCAGACCATCAGCAAAACCACCCCCAGCGTCAGCCAGGGGGATTCGACCGCGAACAGGTATTTGAGAACCATCCCGACCAGCAGCAACTGCACCACCATGCGGGTCGCCGCGATGGCGATCGACTTGGTCAGACCCAGGCCGAGCCAGATCGACAGCCCGCCGTTGATGACCAGCAGAAGCGCCGCCAACGCCAGATCGAAGGGGGCGAGATGAAGCGCCTGTTCCGTCATGCCGACAACCTTCCCGCCGCCATCGACAGTGTGCGCGTGCCCAGACGCGCCGCCTGTTCCTTGGAATGGGTCGCCATCAGGACAATGCCCTTGTCCATCAGGAAGTCATGGATGACGCCTTCGACCAATGCCGTCGCGGCCTGATCCAGCGCCCCCGTCGGCTCGTCCATCAGCAATACGCGCGGCCCCCGGTCGAAGGCGCGGGCGATGGCCAAGCGCTGGCGTTCCCCTGTGGACAGGCGCGAAACCGGCCAGTTCAGGGTTTCCGCCTTGAAGCCCAATCGCTGCAGCACGCCGACGACGGATTCCGGGTCCTCGAAATGGGCCCCGACGCGGTCCTCCCACCAACCGGATTCCGGACCCACGTACATGACCTGACGCCGCCATTCGGGGCCGGTCATGGTCATCCGTTCCCGCCCGTCCAGGGTGACCTCGCCCTCCGCCGGGTCCAGATCGGCGACCGCGCGCAGCATCAGGCTTTTCCCGGACCCCGACGGGCCCATGACGGTAAAACAATCACCCGTCTCCAGGTCCAGGTCGTCGACCTGAACATGACGGGCGCGGAGATTTCGGATCGACAGCATGGAGGGAGTTTAAGCGCCGCGGGCGACCCTGGCCAGCAAGCATAGCGCCTTTGGGCGATGTGGCGGAACGCCCTACCGCTCACCCATTTCCCAGACTCCCAGGTGGGCCGCCTTGGCCTGGGCTTCGTAGCCCGTATAGCGTTCTGTCTGCGCCGGATCGGCCCTGGCGAACCCGTGTTCGACCATGTATCGGCCGATGTCTTCCTCGTCCACGAAACATTGGGCGACGATGATCCCGCCGAACTTGGTTTCCTTTTCTTCGCAGCGGATGTCCTTGGTCTTTACCTTCTCCTGCAACATGGCCGCCGAATACAGGCCGCACCGAAGCATATGGCCGGATGGATGCGGGCAAAGCTGATCCAGGCGAAAGGCCGTGATTCCCCAGATATCGACGATCCGGCCGTCGACGCATTTGGTGTGACGTCGGGTGCCGCCGATCATCACCGTATCGCCGTCCATGACGCAGACGGGACCGGTCAGCATCCCGTCGTCGTCCGGCGAACAGGCGATCAGGCCGATCAACAGCCAAGCCACTAGGATCAGGCGCTTTTTCATGCGGAAATTTTACCAGAATCCGGAAAAACCGCCGATAGGACCTCCGTCCAGGGTCATCGGCTGCCGGATTTCCTTGACCTCGCCCCCGATACCCCCCAGATTCCAGGTGTTCCGATGGGGGGCCCCGATAGGGGGCTGAGATTCCGCCGGCCCGACGCGCCCCTAGATGCGCAATTCCGGGAAACGCGGTGACCCTTCGAACCTGATCCGGAGCGACACCGGCGTAGGGAACGGAACCCCCGAAGGGGCCATTCACCTTCCCGCTTTTCACGCCGCCTCTCTCCCGGATCGCAACGAAACACGACCGCGACCTTGGGAGCCCCAATCATGAACGTCATCCGCAAGCCGACGACCGGCGATGTCACCACCGGCCCGCTGCCGGCCTCGAAAAAGATCTTCGTCGAGGGCACGCAGCCCGGCGTCGCCGTGCCGATGCGCGAAATCCACGTCCACGAAAGCGCCATGGAAGCGCCGACCGTGGTCTACGACACCTCGGGCCCCTATACGGACCCCGATGCCTATATCGATATCGAAGCCGGCCTGCCGAAACTGCGCGCCGATTGGATCGAAGCCCGCGGCGACACCGAGGTCTATGAAGGCCGCGAAATCAAACCGGAAGACAACGGCAACGTCGACGACGAACACCTGGTCCCGACCTTCCCCGTGCAGAACGCGCCGCGCCGCGCCACCGGCGGCAAGGCCGTGACGCAGATCGCCTACGCCCGCCAGGGCATCGTCACCCCGGAAATGGAATTCATCGCGATCCGCGAAAACATGCTGCGCGAACGCCTGCCGGAAGAGGTTCTGAAAAAGGCCAAGGAAGGGGCCGAAAGCTTCGGCGCCGAAATCCCCGATTTCATCACCCCGGAATTCGTCCGTGACGAGGTCGCCCGCGGCCGCGCCGTGATCCCCAACAACATCAACCACCCGGAAACCGAGCCGATGATCATCGGCCGGAACTTCCTGGTGAAGATCAACGCCAACATCGGCAACTCGGCCGTGACCTCCTCGGTCGCCGAAGAAGTCGACAAGATGGTCTGGTCGACGCGCTGGGGCGCGGACACGGTCATGGACCTTTCGACCGGCCGCAACATCCACAACATCCGCGAATGGATCATCCGCAACTCGCCCGTGCCGATCGGCACGGTGCCGATCTATCAGGCGCTGGAAAAGGTCGACCGGGCCGAGGACCTGACCTGGGAAATCTATCGCGACACCCTGATCGAACAGGCCGAACAGGGCGTGGACTACTTCACCATTCACGCCGGCATCCGGCTCAAGCACATTCACCTGACGGCGGACCGGGTGACCGGCATCGTCTCGCGTGGTGGCTCGATCATCGCCCAGTGGTGCCTGGCGCATCACAAGGAAAGCTTCCTCTACGAACACTTCGAAGAGATCTGCGACATCATGCGGGCCTACGACGTGTCGTTCTCGCTGGGCGACGGTTTCCGCCCCGGCTCCTCGGCCGACGCCAACGACGCGGCCCAGTTCGCCGAACTGGAAACCCTGGGCGAGCTGACCAAGGTCGCCTGGGAAAAGGACTGTCAGGTCATCATCGAAGGCCCCGGTCACGTGCCCATGCACAAGATCAAGGTCAACATGGAGAAGCAGCTGGAAGTCTGCGGCGAGGCCCCGTTCTACACCCTCGGGCCGCTCGTCACCGACATCGCGCCGGGCTACGACCACATCACGTCCGGTATCGGGGCGGCCATGATCGGCTGGTACGGCACGGCCATGCTCTGCTACGTCACGCCGAAGGAACACTTAGGATTGCCCGACCGCAACGACGTGAAGGAAGGCGTCATCACCTACAAGATCGCGGCCCATGCCGCCGACGTGGCCAAGGGCCATCCCGGCGCGGCGGCCCGCGACGACGCGCTGTCCCGCGCGCGCTTCGAATTCCGCTGGGAGGATCAGTTCAATCTGGGCCTCGACCCGGACCGGGCGCGTGACTTCCACGACCAGACCCTGCCGAAAGAAGCGCACAAGACAGCGCATTTCTGCTCCATGTGCGGGCCGAAGTTCTGCGCCATGGAAATCACCAACCTGGTGCGCAACTACACCAACGACGGCATGCAGCAGATGGCCGAACGCTTCCAGGCCGAAGGCGGCGAACTCTATAAGGAAGAATACGTCGACCAGAAAGCCGAAGGCGAAGAGGCACCGGGCGGCGACGACTAAGGTCCCTCACCTTCTAAACCGAGTACGGAAAGGCCGGGCAATTGCCCGGCCTTTTTCGTTCGCCTCCTGCTTTGGCCCCGCTATCATCGCGGCAGACCGGGAGGAGCCCCTTTGAAAATCTACTTCGCCCTTGCCGCCCTCGGCGGGCAGTTTCAGGCGCCGTTCGTGACGTCGTTGTTCCAATTGCTGCCGGTGCTGGAGCGGAACAAGATCGGCACGGCCATGTCGACGATTTCGTTTCCCGACATCGAGGTCGCGCGGAACTATCTGGTCACGACCTTCTTCGACCTGAAGCCCGACTGCACCCATATGCTGATTATCGATTCGGACATGGGATTTTCGCCGCAGTTGATCGGCGACATGATTTCAT
Organism: Rhodospirillaceae bacterium; assembly: GCA_002696205.1. Taxonomy (GTDB): domain Bacteria; phylum Pseudomonadota; class Alphaproteobacteria; order Rhodospirillales; family Casp-alpha2; genus UBA1479. Next base: position 10,776 of record NZRL01000067.1, read on the forward strand.
TGAACGTCGACGTGGCGGGCGTCGCCTATCCGCGCAAGGGAATTGCGAAGGGCGGCGGGCTCAGCTTCATCCATGGCGACTTGGACCGGTCCGAGGAACGGAGCGGCTTCGTGCGCACCGACGCCTGCGGCACGGGCGTGATGCTGATCAAGCGGGAGGCCATCGCCCGCATGATCGAGACGATGCCGGAGATCGTCGACGAGACGCGGTTCAAGGCCTCGCCCTTCGGGGACCGGTTCGAGAGGTTCCTGACCCCCTTCACCAAGATCCGCCTGGACGACCGCGAACTGTCGACCGACTATTCCTTCTGCCGGCGCTGGGTCGAGGGATGCGGCGGCGAGGTCTGGATCAACACCAAACACAAGGTCGCCCATACGGGCCCCTTCGACTTCACCGGCGCGCTGGACGGCTAGCGCCGGTCCTCAGCCGTTACCGACGATATCGCCGCCCAGGTACGCATCCCGGAACCGGATGCGGCAATAGGCCGGATCGAAGTTGCGCTTGAACGCCGTCGGATCGCCCGGCAGCACACGGCACCAGAGGAAACGCGGGCCCGGGGCGTTGCGGATGAAATCATGGGCCTCGGCGATCTGATCGGCCGAGGTGATTTCCTTGACGCTGGGGAAGCCCGCGCCCTGGGCGATCATGCCCAGATTGGTGCGGTGGACCGTATGGCCTTCCTGGCCGCCGGTCTCGCCATGGGTGCCGTTATCGATACAGACGACGGTCAGATTGGCGGGCCCCTGCGTGGCGACA
>NZRL01000068.1 GCA_002696205.1 Rhodospirillaceae bacterium
CAAAACCCGAGCGCGTCAGCGCGACGGTTGTTTTGCGCGAATATCCATTTCCAAAACCCGAGCGCGTCAGCGCGACGGTTGTTTTGCGCGAATCTCCCTTCGCCGCTTAGTCTCCGACCAAATCCGGCAAATACGCCTTGCGTTGCAGGCTGCGCAGCCGCCATGCCTGAAGCAGGGCGACGACGGTCAGGCTGACGACGAAGCCGACCCAAACGCCCTGCGTTTCCATGCCGCCCGGAAACCCGAGGCCCAGCGAGACTGCGGCGCCCAGGCCCCAGAACGTGACGACGGCATTGAGCATCGGCACCTTGGTGTCGTTGACGCCGCGCAATGCCCCCGCCGCCACGGCCTGGACGCCGTCGCCCAATTGGAACAACGCGGCCAGCAGCAACAAGGACTGCGCCAGCGGCAGGACCTGATCCGCGTCCGGGGTGTCCACGTCCATGAATATCCGCGAAAACGGCCCGGTGATGAAGACGATGACGACCGTCATCACCGCCATGAAGGCGGTGGTCACCGCGACGGCGGTCCAGCCGGCGCGGTAGGCACCCACAGCGTCCCGCCGGCCGGCCATCTGGCCGACGCGCACGGTCGCCGCCTGGGACATGCCCATGGGGATCATGAAGGTCAGGTGCGGCATCTGCAGCGCGATGATATGGGCGGCCACGGCGACGGCGCCGAACTGGCCGATGACGAAGATGGCGGAGATGAAGAAGCCGCCTTCCAGCACGGTCATCACGGCGATCGGCATGCCGACGGCGAAGATCCGGCGGAAGATCTGCCAATCGGGGCGCCAGAACCGGGCGAAGACCTGATATTTGTTGAACGGCCGCCGCCATTGGATCAACGCCGCCAGGGCCAGCACCATCAGGACGTTCACGGTGGTCGTGGCGATCCCGGCGCCGACCAGTTCCAGGCGCGGCAGGCCGAAATTGCCGAAGATCAGGGCATAGTCCAGCAGTGCGTTGACCGGCACGCCCGCCGCCATGACCCAGAGCGCCGCCTGAGGCCGGTCCACGGCGGCGACGAAATTGCGCAGCACCGCGAAGGCGACGCCCATCGGCAGCGACCACATCAGGGTCGACATATAGGCCGCGGCGTGGGGAAGGGTTTCCGGCGGCTGCCCGGTCCAGACCAACAGCGTCTCAACCTGGCTGAAGGCGGCGACGAACGGCAGGGTCGTCAGGATCGTCACCCACAGGCCCTGGCGGATGACGCGGCGCACGATGCGCGGGCGCCGGGCGCCATAGGCCTGGGCCGCCAGCCCGGCCGTCGACATGGTCACGCCGAAACAGAACATGTAGCCGATGAAGAACGCCATCAGCGAAAACGACGCGCCGGCCAACGGCTCCGCGCCTAAGCGCCCGATCATCGCCGTATCCGTGGTCAGCATGGCGACCCAGGCGACCTGCGTCGCGACGATGGGCGCGGCCAAGCGGCACAGCCGCCGGAATTCAGTGCGCCAGGGAAAGCCGTCGGTTGGTTCTGCCGCGGGGGGCGGCGGGGTTTGGAACGCCATTGTTCCTTCCTTTTGGTCGTGTGGCCTTTTTGATCGTGTGGCCTTGTTGGCTGTTCGGGGCAGGCATAAAAAAAGCGGACCCTCAAGGTCCGCCCGTTACGTGGCCATGCCGTGCATGGGGCCGCGCTAGGGCGTGTCCTTCGGGACGAAGACGATCGAACCGGCGACGGCGGACGCGATGGCGCGCCCGGCGGTGCCGGAGCTCGTGGGAATATCAGGGGGCGTGTTCATTGACATGGCGGGGCTTATAGACCTGCCTGGGCGGGAAGGGAAGGCCTTCCCCGATCACGCTTGCGTCAGCGCAGCGAGATCACGCAATTGGTGCCGTAGACCCGCCCGAGACGGCGCAGCGCCGCATGGGTCTCCCGTTCGACCTGTTCGTAGAACTCGGGATGGTCCATGGCTTCGGCGGCGGCGAATTGCAGACGCCTGGTGATTTTCGCGACCTGGGCGTCGCGCCGCGCGGCCTGGGTGGGGCTCAAATCGCACTTGCCTTCGTGATAGCCGAGGTCGATTTCCGGCGACAGGGCCGCCTGGGCCGAGCCGACCGTAACAGCCAGCGCCAATGCGAAAATGCAATACGTCAGTTTCATGACTGTAGTATTGCAGTTTTTTAAGCGCGCACAAAGTGCGCATTTTAGAATGGCGGCGGATCAAGCCCTTAGCCGCGAATTCAACCGCGCGGTATCGCCCGGGCGGGGTGGAATCGGTGCGGCGGCGTTCAGGGATGCGGGCGACGGCGGGACCAATCGTCCCAGGGGCTGTCGTGCAGGTCGAATTTCTCGCTTGCGTCCATGAAGTCGTGGAAATGGACGACGACCCGGTCGTCGGCGACCTGGATCACGCCATAGGCCGGGGGCTCGAAACTGCCTCTCAGTTTGGTGCCTTCCATGTCGAACCAGACCTGATGGTTGATGGCCCGCAGGGTCGAGGTCGGAATGCCCAGCCAACTGCCGCAGATCGGCCGGTGAACATGACCGTAGAACAGATGGCGGATGCGGTGACGATGCGGTTCGATCACTTGGCGGAAGGCATTCTTCTGCTGCAGACCGATATTGTCCGAGGCCGGGATGCCGGTATCGAACGGCGGGTGATGCATGAACAGGAAGACCTCGCGGTCGCCCAAACTTGCCAACGTTTCGGCCAGCCAGGCGCAGCGCGTCTCGCAGTAATGACCCGCATGGGTGCCGGCGAGAACCGTATCCAGAAAGATGAAGGGCCCCGCCGAGGTCTCGCGCACGGATTGAACGAAGCCGTTGTCGTCCCTGCCCTGGCCGGGGAAATAGCGGGCGAAGACATCGCGCGCATCGTGATTGCCGATCAGCAGTTCCACGGGCATGGAGAGCGGCGCCAGGGCCTGGGCCAGATTGGCGAAGGCGTCGGGCTCACCCCAATGGGTCAGATCCCCGGTGACGACCAGAAGCTCCGCGTCGCCATGATGGGCGTTGATGTCGGCGACCGCGGCGTTCAACGTGCGGCGCGGGTCGCGGCCATAAAGCTTTTCACCCGGGGGCACGAAATGGGTGTCCGTCAGTTGCAGAAATTTCATGGATGTTCCGTCAGTTCGATTGTCGCGCCGCCGCTTTTCGATGCGGCGGTCGGGTCATTGGGGGGGCCGTGGGGAAGGGAGGCTCTTTGGCCTCCCTTCCGTGACCGGGGCTCAGGAACTGCCCTTCGGCAGCATCGACTGAACTTCTTCGGAAAGCTCTTCCTGAAGTTCCTTCATGTCGTCGTTGTCGCCGATGACGATGCCTTCGATGGCGTCGTAGATGACCTTGGTCACCGCCAGGCCCTTGTCGCCCGGATAGGCGATCCAATCGCGCAGCAGCGGCAGTTGCCGAACCGCCGTCGCCTTGGCCGGGTTGTTCTTGTAGAAATCGGCCAGGATGATTTCGTTGGCGGCCTTGTTCGGCGGCATGTAGCCGGTGGTTTCGGCGACCGCGGCGGCGCCGACGCCCGAGGTGATGAACTTGAGGAACTTCCAGGCCGCCTCAAGCCGCGCCGGATCCTTCGATTGGGAGACCAGCATGGCCGCGTTGCCGCCGGCCGGCAGGCCCTTCGGTGCCGCGTCGATGCCGGGGAACTCGTTGGTCTTCAACTCGAAATCGCCTTTGGAGCGTTCGACCGAGCCGACCGCCGAGGTCGACCAGAACATCATGGCGATCTGACCGGCCGAGAACGAGGCCAAGGCTTCCTTGTAGGTCAGGTTCTTCATCTCACAGCCGCGGAAGATCTTCTTCATCGTTTCCAGGGACTTGAGGCCGGCCGGGCCGTTGAAATTGACCTCGTTGCCTTTGACGATCGGCGTGTCCTGCGACCACATCAGGGCCTGCATGAACCAGTTGCCGGTGATGTTCCAGCCCCAGAACATGGGGTTCTGCACGCCCGCGGCCTTAAGCTTACCGCACATGTCGACGACTTCGTTCCAGGTCGCCGGCAGTTTCTTGACGCCGGCCTTCTTGACCAGGTCCATGTTGTAGTAGCCCACCGGCAGGGAGACCGCGAAGGGCAGGCCGTAGACCTTGCCGTCGAAGGTCGAGAGCGACAGCATCGCCTGGTGATAGCCTTCCTTTTCGAAGTCGGCTTCTTTGGCGATATAGGGCTCCAGCGAATGGGCGATGCCCTTTTCGACCATCAGGCGCTGACGGTTGAGGCCCTGCATGCTGATGTCGGGCAGGCTGTTGGCGACGGATTCGCGCAGCACGGTGTTGGTGCCGTCCTCGTAGTTTTCATAGGTCGCGCGGAAGGTCACATTGATGTCCGGATGGGCCTTCTTGAAGTCCTTCATGACCTTTTCGAAGGTCACGTCGAACAGATGGCTGTAGGGGTAGCCGACTTCGATATCGACGGCCAACGCCGGGCCGGCGTAAAGGCCCGCCGCGACGGCGGCGGCGGATAGCAAACGTTTCATGGTCACTCTCTCCTGCTTCGGTTTAGGGGACGGCGGGCGCCGCCCCTCCCTGATCGCCCCGGTGCGTTCCGGGGCCCGTGTTGGCCCGCCGTTCGCTGGACCAAATCCGTTATGTGTTCCTTGTCCGGCCCGGCGTCATTTCATGCCGCTCAGGGTGATGCCTTCGATGAAGCGCCGCTGCGCCAGCAGGAACGCCGCGATCAGCGGCGTCACGATGATCGTCGCCGTCGCCATCATCGGCCCCCAGATGGAGCCGTCGGCGTCGCCTTTGAACTCGCGCAGGCCGAGCGGCGGGGTATAGAGGTCGCGGTTGCCGGTGATCGCCACGCGGGGCCAGAAATAGTCGTTCCAATGGGCGACGACCGAGAAGATCGCGAAGGCCAGCAGCGCCGGGACCGCCGTCGGCAGCATGACCTTCCAGATGATCGAGAACTCGGACATGCCGTCCATCCGTGCCGCGTCGATCAGGTCGTCGGGCACGGTCATGAAGAACTGGCGCATCAGGAATATCCCGAACACGGAAATCGTCCAGGGGATGACCAGCGAGGCATAGGTGTTCGTCAGGCCGATCTTGGCCAGCATGATGTATATCGGCAGGGCGATGGCATGGACCGGGATCAACAGGCAGAACATCACCAGGCCGAAGACGAAATCCCGCCCCCAGAACCTGAGCTTCGACAGCGCATAGGCACAGGGCAGCGCGACCAGCACCTGGATGATGAAGATCGAGGCGGTGACGAGAATCCCGTTCAGGAGGTAGCGCAGCAGCGGCGCCTTTTTGAACGCCTGGGTGTAGTTGTAGACGACCGGGGTTTCGACGCAGGCGTCGCGTGGATTCCCCAGCTTGACGCAGTATTCGTCGACCATGGGTTCCTGGGCACCGAAGAACCCGCCGGTGTTGCTTTCGATCTCGTGCGGCGATTTCAGGGAATAGCTGACCATCACGTAGAACGGCAGGATGACGATCAGCGCCCCCAGGATCAGCACGGCATGCTTGATGGCCTCGCGGACAGGGTGGACTTGGTTGTTCATGAGTAATGCACCCGCCGTTCGACCAAGTGCCGCTGCACGAAGGTCAGGATCAGGACGAAGCCCAGGAAGACGATGGTGATCGCCGATCCCATGCCCATCAGGTTGTGTTGGATCGCCTTTTCATAGATTGCGAACATCATCACGAAGGTCGATTTCGCGGGCCCGCCCTGGGTGATCGCCTCGATCGTGTCGAACACCTGGAACGACCGGATCGTCGTGATGGTGACGACGAAGACCGTGGTCGGCCCCAGCATCGGCCAGGTCACCAGACGGAACCGGTCCCAGGCCGTGGTCGCCCCGTCCATGGCGGCGGCCTGATAAAGCTCGCGCGGGACGGAGGTCAGCCCCGCCAGGTACAGCACCATGTTGAAGCCGAAGGCCTGCCAGACGCCGATGAAGGCGACGGTCCAGAGGCTATAGTCCTTGTCGCCGAACCAGAGGGGGAAGCCCGACGCACAGCCGTTTTCAAACCAACTGGGCGCGTCGTCGGCCCAGGGCAGCCAGTGCCAGCCGAGCAGACTCTCGATCCAGGTCCCGCAGCCCGCGGACAGGGTGCCGTTGATCATCCCGATCGTCGGGTGCAGGGCGAATTCCCAGACCAGCGCCATGGCCAGCAAAGCCGCCATGACCGGCAGGAAATAGATGGTCTTGTAGATATCGCCGAACCGTTTGACCGAATTGATCAGAAGCGCCGCCCCCAGGCCCAGGCCGATGGAGGCCGGCACGACCGTCAGCACATAGAGCGCCGTCGCCGAGAGCATCTTGGTATAGGTCGAGCGGCTGACCATGCGGTCGTAGTTTTCCAAGCCGACCCAGTCGAAACCCGAATTGCCCAGGGAATAGTCCGTGAACGACAGAGCGGCGGCGATCAGCACGGGCGCGATCAGAATCGCGATCATCAGAAACACCGCGGGTGCGATGAAGGCATAGCCGGCGCGATGGACCCCTTGCGCCATGGTCAGGCCCCTTCCCCGAAATAGACGCGGCGGTCGTCGCCGCCGAAGACCATGGCCTTGCCGGCCTGGGCCCGCAGGTAGACGTCATGGCCGATGGCGATGCCGGCGACGTCCTCGGGCCGGGCGCGGGCGACCATGCGGTGGTTCGATCCGTTGACCGTGCCGTGCAGGAAGAAATCCGCCCCCATGTTCTCCTTATGGGTGACGCGGAAGGGCCAGCCTTCGTTATCGGCCTGGCTCGCCGTCAGTTGCAGGTGTTCCGGGCGGATGCCGACGGTGACGTCCTGATCCTGCAGGCCGACGTGGCGATGAAGCGGCGTGCCCAGCGCCGCCACCCGGCCATGCCCATCGGCCCGGCCCGGCAGCATGTTGATCTTGGGGCTGCCGACGAATTCGGCGACGCGGCGGTCCTTCGGGTCGTCATAGACCTCGTCAGGCGCTCCCAACTGCAGAATGTCGCCGTCCATCATCACCGCCATGCGGTTGGACATGGTCAGGGCTTCGGCCTGATCGTGGGTGACGTAGACGAAGGTAACGCCCAGCGAGCGGTGCAATTCCGCCAATTCCGAGCGCATATGTACGCGCAGCGCCGCATCCAGGTTCGACAGCGGCTCGTCCATCAGGAAGGCGACCGGCTTGCGCACCATGGCGCGGCCGAGGGCGACGCGCTGGCGCTGGCCGCCGGAAAGCTGGCCCGGCTTGCGGTCCATCAGATGTTCGATCTTGAGCACCTGGGCGACATCGTCGACCGCCGCATGCAGGGATTTCACCTTGGGCCGCCGCCCGGGCAGGGCGTGACCGACGATGGGGGCCCGTTCCCAGAATGTCAGATCGCGCAGCACCAGCGGCGTCGCCATGTTCTGGCGCACGGTCAGGTGCGGATACAAGGCGTAGGATTGGAACACCATGGCCAGGTCGCGGTCGCTCGCCCGCACATGGTTGACCGGGGTCCCGGCGATTTCCACATCACCCGCGGTCTGTGTTTCCAGACCCGCGATGATCCGAAGAAGCGTCGATTTACCGCACCCCGACGGCCCGACCAGGGTCAGGAACTCCCCCGCCCGAATATCCAGGTCGATGCCCCGGAGCACCTCGGTGGTGCCGAAGGTCTTGAAAATGGCGTTCAGGCGAATGTCCGACATGTCTGTCTCCCGATCAGATGGCTGGACGCTAAAGCCAAAACTTTTCTGTCCGGTGACACGTCAAGGTAACGCTTGGGGGTTAGATAACGGATACCAATAGGAGGACATGGAATGTCCCTGACCGCCGCCCGGATGCGGGCTTTCAACGCCGTTGTCGACGAAGGCAACTACTCGGCCGCCGCGCGCCGGCTCGGCATGTCGCAACCGGCGGTCAGCCAGGCCATTCAGGATTTGGAGAAATCGTTCTCGGTGAAGCTGTTCGAGCGGCGGGGCCGATCCCTGGTGCCGACGCATCTGGCGTTGGAACTGGCCCCGATCTCATCGGAGATCGGCCGCCTGGAAGACGCCGCCCGGGTCCTGCTTCAGCGCAGCGAACGGCTGGAAACGGGCGTTTTGCGGGTCGGCCTGGGCAGTCTGATGCCCGGCATGGCGATCATCGGCGCCTTTCAGAAACGCTTTCCCAACATCCAGGTGCAGGTCGAATACGCCATCTTCAGCGACATCATCGATGCCGTGATGGCCGGGCGCGCCGACCTGGGAATCCTTCCCGACGTGCCGAAGGACGGCCGGTTCCGGACCAAGGTCTGCCTGACCCAGGAGGTCGTGGCCCTGATCCCCCATGGCCATCCCCTGGCATCCAACACCACCGTGACGCTCGCGGATTTGATGGTCGAGCGGCTGATTTTTCAGAAGCGCGGCTCGGCGACCCAGAAGGTCGTCGACAAAGCCTTCCGCACGGCCGGGTTGGCGCCGCATGCATCGTTGGTTCTGGAAACCGGCGGCGAGGTTTACGAGGCGGTCGCCAACGGCCTGGGCGTCGGATTCTTGTGGCGCCATGGGACCAGCCGCCGCGACGGCGCCCGGCGGGTGCCCGTGGTGGAAATCGACGCGCCGTATGAAGAGGTCGTCTTCCGCCGCGCCGATCAGGCCAATCCCATCGTCGATATGTTCTTCGACGCCACCGACCTGGTGACGTTTTCCTGAGGCCCGGCGGTTAGGGTTAATTTTCTCGCTTCTCGGGGTAAAAAATCCGCTTAAACGGTTGTTTTTTTTGGCGAATGGCGGTACGCGTCATTAATTGATGGTTAACATCAATCAGCGACAAGTAAAGGCGACGGGGAGGAGCGATTCGCGGTCCCACATGCCGGCGGGGGATGCCGGGCGTGGGCCGAAGGGTATGAAGTAAGGCGGGAAGGGCCTGCTGGGGTGAAAGAACCGCAATCATTTTCGCGGGTGGCGCAGCCGATCCGCAATTTCGCGCAACGCTTTGCCTATGTCGGGCTGGTGGTGGCCGCCTTTGCCTTGATGATGTTGGCGAAGGTCGACACCATCCTGGTCGAACGCGCGCGCACGCATATGACCGACGCCGTCGCGCCGATCCTCGATGTGATTTCCCGGCCGATCGACACCGTCAATCAGACGGTCGATGAGGTCCAAGCACTCAAAAATCTCTATGACGACAACGCCCGCCTGCGCGAGGAACGCAATCGCTTGCTGCATTGGAAGTCCTTGGCCGAGAAATTGGAGGCCGAGAACCGCGTTCTCAAGGAACAGTTGAACGTCATTCCCGAGCGCGAGGCCAGCTTCGTCACCGCGCGGGTCATCGCCGATACGGGCGGGGCGTTTTCGCAAAGCGTGATCGTCAACGCAGGTGCCCGCGACGGTGTTGAAAAAGGTCAGGCGGCGGTCACCGCCGACGGCCTGGTCGGGCGCGTCATCGACGTCGGCAGCCGGTCCGCCCGGGTCCTTTTGCTGACCGATATCAACGCCAAGATTCCCGTTCTCGTCGATCCGACCCGGACCCGCGCCATCATGGCCGGGGCGAACCAATCCAAACCCCGGCTGACCTGGCTGCCGCCCAGCGCCGTTGTCACCGTCGGCGACAGCGTCGTGACCTCGGGCCATGCGGGTGTGTTCCCGCCGGGCTTGCGCGTCGGTCAGGTTGCCGCCGTCGGCGAGGGCGGAATGATCGTGCAACCCTATGTCGATCTTTCGCGCCTGGAATACGTGCGCATCATCAATCTCGGGATGGGCGGTATCCTGCAGTTGCCGCAGCGTTCCATCGGCCCCGCCGACGGCCTGCCGGGATCGTCCGTCAAAACCGGCGGCGGGGGGCAGTGATGCGGCCGACATTTTGGCAGCGCCTGGATACCTTTGCCCGCCATCTGACGCCGGTTGCGCTGACCCTGGTTCTGGTCATTCTCAACGTCGTGCCGACACATATTCCGGGGATCGCACGGGTCCTTCCGGTGTTGCCGTTGATCGCCGTGTTCTATTGGTCGATCCATCGCCCCCACCTGATGCCGGCCCCGGCGGTATTTTTGATCGGTCTGTTCCAGGACGGCCTGACGGGCGCGCCCATGGGCCTGCATGCCCTGATCTTCCTGGCCGTGCAGGGGGTCGTGCTGTTCCAGCATAAATTCTTCATGGGCAAGTCGTTCTTCGTTCATTGGCTGGGCTTCGGTCTGGTCGGGGCGGGGGCCGCGCTGCTCAGCTGGGGCCTGCTGTCCGCCTTTTACGTCACCCTGTTCGCCGCCGAGGCCATCGCCTTTCAATACGTGATGACCGTCGCGGCTTTCCCTCTGTTCGCCTTTATCTTCTCCAGGTGGCAGCAGGCTTTCCTGAAACTGGATTGATCCCATGCATGGTGATCAGGAACGTCAGAAGCTTTTCGCCCGCCGCACGGTGATGCTGGTCGGCGGCAAGCTGGCGCTTGTCTCCATGCTGGCCGGGCGGATGTACTATCTGCAGGTCGTCAAGGCCGAGCAATACAAGATGCTGGCCGACGAAAACCGCATCAGCCTCCGTCTCCTGGCCCCGCCGCGCGGCCGGATCATCGACCGGTTCGGTGTGCCGCTGGCCGATAACAAACAGAACTACCGGGTCATGCTGGTGTCCGAGGACACGCGGGGCTTGGGCGTCGATGGGGCGCTCGACCTGTTGGACGAGATCGTGCCGATGAGCCCGGGCGAACGCCGCCGGGTCCTCAAGGAAGTTCGCCGCAACCGGTCCTTCGTGCCGGTGACCTTGCGGGAAAACCTGGAATGGGAAGAGGTCGCCCGGATCGAGGTCAATGCCCCGGACCTTCCCGGCGTGATGATCGACGAAGGCCAGAGCCGCTTCTATCCCTACGGCAAGAACCTGGCGCATGTGCTGGGCTATGTCTCGGCGGTCAGTGAGCGCGAGAAAACGGGCGACCGGCTTTTGGAATTGCCCGGGTTCCGCACCGGCAAGTCGGGGATCGAGAAAATCCACGATCTCAGCCTGCGCGGGTCCGGCGGCTCGTCCGAGGTCGAAGTCAACGCTTACGGCCGGGTGATCCGCGAATTGAACCGGCGCGAGGGCCTGCCCGGCGCCGAGGTCCGCATGACCATCGACGTCGGCCTGCAACAGGCGGCGACCAAGCGCCTGGCGCAGGAAGTCAGTGCCTCCGCCGTGGTCATGGACGTGCATTCGGGCGACGTGCTGGCCATGGTCTCGCATCCCAGTTTCGATCCCAACGATTTCAACCGCGGCCTGGACGTCGACGACTGGAACAAGCTGATTTCCAATCCGGCGGCGCCGTTGTCGAACAAGGCGATCGCCGGGCGCTATTCGCCGGGATCGTGCTTCAAGATGCTGGTTGCGCTGACGGCGCTGGAGCGCGGCGTGATCTCGCCCACGGGCAAGGTGTTCTGCGAAGGGTTCATGGAATTCGGCGATACCAAATTCCATTGCTGGCGGCGCGGCGGCCATGGCTTGATGGACGTGGTCGACGCCATCGCCCAATCCTGCGACGTTTATTTCTACGAAATCGCGCGCCGCGTCGGGATCGACCGCATCGCCGAGATGGCCGTGCGCTTCGGGCTGGGCGATCCGACGGGGTTGGACCTGCCGGGGGAAAAGCCGGGCCTGATGCCCACCAAGGCGTGGAAGCGCGAGGCTCGGGATCAGTCCTGGCATCAGGGCGAAACGCTGTTGGCCGGCATCGGCCAGGGATATGTTCTGGTGACGCCGTTGCAACTGGCGGTGATGACCGCGCGTCTGGTCAACGGCGGCTTCGCCGTGTCGCCGCAATTGACCAAGTCGGTCAGCACAACGGGCGTCCATACGGTGCCGGAACGCCACGAATTCCCGCAGATCGGGGTGAATTCCCGGAACCTCGCGATCATCCGTGAAGCCATGGTCAAGGTCGTCAATACGCCCCATGGCACGGCCCATCGCTCGGCGATCGACGATCCGCGCTATTCCATGGGCGGCAAGACGGGGACCGTTCAGGTCCGCCGCATCACCAAGGCCGAACGTGAGCAGGGTGTGCTGAAGAACGAAGACCTGCCGTGGAAGGAGCGCGACCACGCCTTGTTCGTCGGCTTCGCGCCGGCCGACAATCCACGCTACGCCGTTTCCGTGGTTGTTGAACACGGCGGCGGCGGATCGTCCGTCGCGGCCCCCATCGCCCATGACCTGTTGCTCGCGGCCCAGCGTCGCGGGTCGGCGCGCGACGTGCCGATCCGTCAATCCGGCGGCGCGCAGGCGGCTGCGGACCGGCCCCAAGGGGCGGGGGGTGACGAAGCCGCTGCCACGGACAGCGGCGTGCGCGCCCTGATCAACGAAGGGTAGGGGAGGAAACGCACCATGGCCGTTCGTGACGATGCTCTGAACCCGCCCAGTTTCACGCTGCGCCAGAAGCTGTGGCAGATGCACTGGCTGTTCATTCTGCTGTTGGCGGCGACGGCCTCCGTCGGCTTCGCCATGTTGTATTCGGCGGCCGGCGGCAATCTCGACCCTTGGGCGTCGCGCCAGATCGTGCGCTTCGGCGTCGGGATGGCGGTGATGATCACCGTGGCGTTGATCGATATCCGTCTGTGGCTGAAATATGCCTATGTCTTCTATCTCGGGACCGTGGCCTTGCTGGTCGCGGTCGAATTCATGGGGGTTGAAGGCAAGGGGGCGCAACGCTGGCTCGATCTGGGCTATGTCGGCCTGCAGCCGTCTGAATTGATGAAGATCGCCCTGGTTCTGGCCCTTGCGCGCTATTTCCACGGCACGTCCATCGAGGACGTGCGCCGGGTCACCCATTTGTTCGTGCCGATCATGTTGATCGCCATGCCGGCGGCGCTCGTTCTGCGCCAGCCCGATCTGGGCACCGCCTTGATGCTGATCATCACGGGGGCGGTGATCTTCTTCGCCGCCGGGGTGCGGATCTGGAAATTCGTCCTGGTCGGCATTGTCGCGGTCGGCGGCGCGCCGATCGCCTGGGGCTTCCTGCGCGATTATCAGAAACAGCGGGTTTTGACCTTCCTCAATCCGGAGAGCGACCCCCTGGGTGCGGGCTATCACATCATCCAGTCGAAAATCGCCTTCGGTTCCGGCGGCATTTTCGGCAAGGGCTTCCTTCAGGGCACGCAAAGTCACCTGAACTTCCTGCCGGAAATGCAGACGGACTTCATCTTCACCATGCTGGCCGAGGAATTCGGCATGGTCGGCGGCTTCGCGTTGTTGGGCCTTTACATGGTGATCCTGATCTACGGCGTCGCGATCAGCGTGCGTTGCCGGACGCAATTCGGTCGCCTGATCGGTATCGGCGTGACAGCGACCTTTTTCCTTTACGTCTTCATCAACATGGCCATGGTGATGGGCCTGGTCCCCGTGGTCGGCGTGCCGCTACCGCTGATTTCCTATGGCGGGACGGCCATGCTGACGCTGCTGTTCGGCTTCGGCCTGCTGATGGGCGTGTGGATTCACCGCGACGTTCAGGTCGGCCGCCGCGGCCTCGCCGACGAGGTCTAGCCGGGGCGTTTCCCGGGGGCGGAAAAAACAACGTCCCGAGGCGTCACCTTCGCTCGACAAACTGTTTCAAGCTTGCTACAACCCCGCCTTCCTTCGGCCCTCCCGGGCCGAAATCCAGAGACGGTCCGCCCTTCGGGCGATGTCCTGGGGGCGCATAGCTCAGTTGGTAGAGCAGCTGACTCTTAATCAGCGGGTCCAAGGTTCGAGTCCTTGTGCGCCCACCATTTCATCTCGTTGAAATTAAATGATTTTTTCGGATTGGTGGCGGTAAATTTGCTGCCTCTGCGGGGCGTTTTGTCCGACTATTGATAATAGTCTGCATCCAAAAAAGTTTGCCGCGCCTGGGGGGTGGATTTCGACGTTGGTCAGAATTTTCGAATCAGAACAATGACTTATCAACATATTGATTCTAAACAAAAAATTTTATATAGTATTGTCGCTGCGCCGGGTCGCCCGCCGTGGTTTCACGGTAACTCTGAGGGATGCCCGCACTAAGGACGGCAGGCTAGCGACCTTCAGAAGATTGGCCCCGGGCAGCGCTAATCCGTGAGACGGTTTTCTGGATATCCGTAGTGCCTAAAAACCGCTTTTTGATCTTCGGACAATCCCAAGCCTGACAATGAGTGCGGCCAGATGGTGAAGCCTTCGTTCACGGCTTTGCCGTTGCTGTTTCGATGTATCCGAGGTTCAAGCATGATGGCGTAATCGCCACAACAACGGCCGTGGGGGTGGATGTTCACCGCTTGATAAAACGAACTGGCCACTACGTCTGCGAATTGAAGGCCGGCTCGATTGCGGTGGTCAAAAAAATAGACCTTCTGGAAATCGAACACTGACCAATTGATCCGTCGCTTCGATAGTACCTCGTTCCCTCGTTGCGCCCAGAGGCGTGTGAAATAGTCCGTGAAGTCATCAAGGCGGAGATCTTTGCGCCTCGAAAACTCAATCTGAAGTTTTCGATCCGGGGTTCCGTCTAACTTATTCCTGTCCGCGCAAAAATCAGTTACGCGTTCCAGCAGGAGTCTAGTGACCCACCAATAGAACCAGTGCTTATGACCGCTAACTTTCCGAGCGTACTTATTGTTGTGCTGCCGCATGTTTCTTTTGTTTGAAACGACGGCAAAAAGTCTCACTGGTAGGCCGGAAATTTCACCGGCAATAATCCGCTTTTGTTTGTCAGACAATTTTCGGAAATGCATATCCGGCGCTTGCAGGTTTCGCGCAGTATCTCGCATCGTACGTAACCATGGCGCGACTTTTGATTCATTTTCTTTGCGGATGACGGCAGCTGCCATAATGAACCATTCCGAAGCCCCACGATCGTCAATCGGCGCAACGGCCTTAAGTCCAAAGTCGCCAGCTTCATCTATGTAAGCTATGTAACCTGTCTCGTTCGCCATAGTCAGACTTACTAGAATTCAAAACAAAGAAAACAGTCTCCCTTCAGTAGAAGTGAGTCAAAGTGTTTTAACAAAAAACCTGTGGATGCGTAGGTTTCTATAACTGTCCGACTTTTGAGTATTGAACGGGTGAATTCAGTCGGACGGTCCTTTGATTTCATTGAATACCGGGCGCGCTCTTAATCAGCGGGTCCAAGGTTCGAGTCCTTGTGCGCCCACCATTCTTTCCCTGGATTTCCGGGCCTTTTCCAGACTGAAAAGGCCGAACACCTGTCCCGCGTTTCCCATTTTGCCGCCACGTTTTCATTGAAAGCGCAGGAATTCCTGTCGCAAACAGGCATCGGATAGGCATCAGGTTTTAAATCCGCCGGGCGGCGGCCAGGGCGGTCGGGGTGAGGTCGATTTCGCCCCCGGCGGCCAGGATTTCCTTCAACTGTCCGCGCATGCGCGGGTCCCAGAACTGGCGCAGGTGGTCGGCCGTTGCGGTCACGGCCTCATCCTCGGGATAGGCGTCGAAGAAGGCGGCGATCTGGTTGGCCATGGCCGTCAGGCGTTGCGGTTCCATGCTGTGCTGTCCCTTGCGCCTATTCGGCGGCTTCGATCCGCGTCGCGCGGGCGCGGAAGGCTTCGTTCTCTTCCTGCCAGTCGGACCAGCGGTTGGTCGGACGGACCTCGACGGCGGTGACCTTGTATTCCGGGCAGTTGGTCGCCCAGTCGGAATTCTCGGTCGTTACCACGTTGGCCCCGGTCTCCGGGTGGTGGAAGGTGGTGTAAACGACGCCCGGCTGCATGCGGTCGCTGACATGGGCCTTCAGGGTGATGTCCCCGGCGCGGCTCGCCAAGGAGACCATGGCGCCGTCGCGGACGCCCCGGTTCTCGGCGTCGAAGGGATGGATTTCCAGGATGTCCTCGCCGTGCCAGGCGCCGTTCTCCGTGCGCCGGGTCTGGGCCCCGACGTTGTATTGCGACAGGATGCGCCCGGTCGTCAGGATCAGCGGGAAGCGCGGGCCCGTGCGTTCGTCGGTCGGCACGTATTGCGTCACCATGAACCGCCCGGCGCCGTTGGAGAAGCCACGTTCGTGCATGGTCGGCGTGCCCATGGGCGAGGCGTCGTTGCAGGGCCACTGGATGCTGCCGTCCCGTTCCAGCTTGTCGTAGGACACCCCGGCGAAGGTCGGCGTCAGGCGCGCGATCTCGTCCATGATTTCCGACGGATGGGCATAATCCATGGGATAGCCCAGGGCCGCCGAAAGCTTCATCGTGACTTCCCAATCGGCCAGGCCCGCCATCGGCGACATGGCCCGGCGGACGCGGGAAATGCGCCGCTCCGCGTTGGTGAAGGTGCCGTCTTTTTCCAGGAACGACGCCCCCGGCAGGAAGACATGGGCATAGGCCGCCGTTTCGTTCAGGAACAGGTCCTGGACGACGACGCAGTCCATGGCCGCCATGGCGGCGGTGACGTGTTTGGTGTTGGGGTCGGACTGCACGATGTCCTCGCCCTGGACGTAGAGGCCCTTGAACGAGCCCTCCAGCGCCGCGTCGAACATGTTGGGAATGCGCAGGCCCGGTTCCGGGTCCAGATGCACGTTCCAGGCGGCCTCGAACATCGCGCGCACGGCGTCGTCGGCGACGTGGCGGTAGCCCGGCAGTTCGTGCGGGAACGATCCCATGTCGCAGGAGCCCTGGACGTTGTTCTGGCCGCGCAGCGGGTTCACGCCGACGCCGGGCCGCCCCAGGTTGCCGGTCGCCATGGCCAGGTTGGCCATGCCCATGACCATGGTCGTGCCCTGGGAATGTTCGGTCACGCCCAGGCCGTAATAGATCGCGGCGTTCTTCGCCCCGGCGTAAAGGCGTGCTGCGGCGCGGATCTCGTCCGCCGGCACGCCGGTGATGCTTGTCGTGGCTTCCGGGGAATTTTCCGGCAGGGTGATGAAGTCGCGCCACCGTTCGAACTCCCGCAGGTCGCAGCGGGAATTGACGAAGTCCTCGTCGATCAGGTCTTCCGTCGCGATGACATGGGCCAGGGCGTTGACCAGGGCCACGTTGGTGCCGGGCATCAACTGCAGGTGATGGGCCGCCGCGACATGGGGCGATTTCACCAGATCGATGCGCCGGGGGTCGGCGACGATCAGCCCGGCCCCCTGGCGCAGGCGGCGCTTCAACTGCGAGCCGAACACCGGATGGGCGTCCGTCGGGTTGGCGCCGATCACCAGGACCACGTCGGCGTCCTGGACCGAGGCGAAATCCTGCGTCCCGGCCGAGGTGCCGAAGGCCGTCTTCAGGCCGTAGCCTGTCGGCGAATGGCAGACGCGGGCACAGGTATCCGTGTTGTTGTTGCCGAAGGCCGCGCGGATCAGTTTCTGCACCAGATAGGTTTCCTCGTTGGTGCAGCGCGACGAGGTGATGCCGCCGATGGCACCCCGGCCGTATTTTTCCTGAATCGCGCGGAAGCCGGTCGCCGCCTTGGCGATGGCCTCGTCCCAGGTCACTTCGCGCCAGGGATCATTGATGCTGTCGCGGATCATCGGCTGGGTGATGCGGTCCTTATGGGTCGCGTAGCCCCAGGCGAAGCGGCCCTTGACGCAGGAATGACCCTGGTTGGCCTTGCCCTGCTTGTCAGGGGTCATGCGGACGACGCGTTCGCCCTGCATCTCGGCGACGAAGCCGCAGCCGACCCCGCAGTATGCGCAGGTCGTCCGCACCTTGCGGTCGGGCTGGCCCATCTCGATGACGCTTTTTTCCATCAGCGTCGCCGTCGGGCAGGCATCGACACAGGCGCCGCAGGACACGCATTCGGACGCCAGGAAATCCTCGTCCATCCCGGCGGCGACGTGCGAGGCGAAACCGCGCCCGTCGATGGTCAGGGCGAAGGTGCCCTGCTGTTCCTCGCAGGCCCGCACGCAGCGCGAACAGACGATGCATTTCGACGGGTCGAAGGTGAAATAGGGGTTGGACTGGTCCTGCGCCTGATGGGTGTGGTTTTCGCCGTCGAAGCCGTAACGCACATCGCGCAGGCCGACCGCGCCCGCCATGTCCTGCAACTCGCAATCGCCGTTGGCCGAACAGGTCAGGCAGTCGAGCGGATGGTCGCTGATGTACAGTTCCATGACGCCGCGCCGCAGCTTGGCCAGGCGGTCGGTCTGGGTCGAGACCTTCATCCCGGCCTCGACCGGCGTGGTGCAGGAGGCGGGCGTGCCGCGCTTGCCCTCGATCTCGACCAGGCAGAGGCGGCAGGAGCCGAAGGGCTCCAGCTTGTCGGTGGCGCAAAGCTTGGGCACGTTGACGCCGGCCAAGGCGGCGGCGCGCATGACCGAGGTGCCTTCCGGCACGCGGATCGCCATGCCGTCGATTTCCAGATCGACCTCGGCCGTTCCCTTGCGGGCGGGGGTTCCCAGGTCTGCGTCGAAGGGGGCTGCCATGGTCGTCTCCGTCCGTTGTCCGGTCATTCCGCCGCGTCGCGGGCGGCGCCAGGGAATTGATTGGGAAAATGGTCCGGGAAATTGTCGAGCGCGCTGAGTACCGGCATATGGGTCAGGCCGCCGAGCGCGCAGAGCGAGCCGTCCTGCATGACGCTGCACAGGTCGCGGACCAGGTCCACGGCCTCGCCGTCGCCGGCGATCACCCGGTCCATGGTCTCGGCCCCGCGGGTCGAGCCGATGCGGCAGGGCGTGCATTTGCCGCAGCTTTCGATGGCGCAGAATTCGAAGGCGAAGCGCGCCTGCTGTGCCATGTCGACCGTGTCGTCGAAGACCACGACGCCGCCGTGGCCGACCATGCCGCCACGGGCGGCGAAGGCTTCGTAGTCGAGCGGCGTGTCGAACAGATCGGCCGGCCAATAGGCGCCCAGGGGACCGCCGACCTGCACCGCGTGGATGGGCCGCCCGGTCAGGGTGCCGCCACCATAGTCCTCGACGATTTCCCGCAGGCTCAGGCCGAAGGCCCGTTCGATCAGGCCGCCCTGCTTGACGTTGCCGCCGAGCTGGATCGGCATGGTGCCGCGCGACCGGCCGGTGCCGAAATCGCGGTAGTAGGCGGCGCCCTCGGCCAGGATCGTCGGCACGGCGGCCAGCGACAGGACGTTGTTGATGACCGTGGGCTTGCCGAACAGGCCCTTGATGGCGGGCAGGGGGGGCTTGAACCGGACCTGGCCACGCTTGCCTTCCAGGCTTTCCAGCAGCGAGGTCTCCTCGCCGCAGATATAGGCCCCGGCGCCCAAGCGGACTTCCATGTCGAAGGCGAAGCCGCTGCCCAGCACGTCGTCGCCGAGCACGCCCGCGGCGCGCGCCGTCTCGATGGCGCGGGACAGGGTGCGGAAGGCGTGCGGGTATTCGGAGCGCAGGTAGATGAAGCCCTTGGTCGCGCCGACGGCGAGCCCGGCGATAGCCATGCCCTCGATCAGCAGGAAGGGATCGCCCTCCATCAGGATGCGGTCGGCGAAGGTGCCGCTGTCGCCTTCGTCGGCGTTGCAGACGATGTATTTCTGGGCGGCCTTGGCCTGCAGCACCGTGTTCCATTTGATGCCGGTCGGAAACCCGGCGCCGCCGCGCCCGCGCAGGCCCGACTCGGTGACTTCCTCGACGATGCCTTGGGGCGCCATGGCGGCGGCGCGCGTGAGGCCCTTGAGCCCGCCATGGGCTTTGTAGTCGTCCAGCGAGACCGGATCGATCACGCCGCAGCGGGCGAAGGTCAGGCGCTGCTGGCTTTTCAGATAGGGAATCTCCTCGACCGGGCCGAGGCAGAGCGGATGGGCCTCGCCTTGGGCCAGGATGTCGGGCACGTCGGCGGCCCTGACCGGGCCGAAGCCGACGCGCCGTCCCGCGATCTCGATCTCGATAAGCGGTTCCAACCACAACAAGCCGCGCGTGCCCGTGCGGGTCACGGCGACGCCGACGCCGCTTTCCCGGATGGCGTCGGCGACCGCCTCGGCCCCCATGGAAAGCGACGCCGCGTCGCAGGGAACGTAGATTTTCGTCGTCATCGGCCGGCCACCAGGTCCAGCGTGCGGGCCGTGTCCAGCCGCCCGTGCAGTTCCCCATCGATCAACGCCGCCGGCGACAGCGCGCAGTTGCCCAGGCAATAGACGGCCTCGACCGTGACCGCGCCGTTTTCGGCGCAG
>NZRL01000069.1 GCA_002696205.1 Rhodospirillaceae bacterium
GAACAGGAACGCACCACCGCCGCCACCGTGGCGGCCCAGTAGAACCGAATATCGAAGGACGCTTAAGCAACCGACATGACCGTCTATCTCGACCATAACGCGACCACACCGGTTCGGCCCGTTGCCGCCGAAGCCGTGGCCGCCGCGCTGGGCGTCACGGGCAATCCGTCGTCCGTGCACGGTGCCGGGCGTGCGGCGCGCCGTTTGGTCGAGGACGCGCGCGAACGGGTCGCGGCGCTGGTCGGTGCGCGGGCGGAAGATGTGATCTTCACTTCCGGCGGGACCGAGGCCAACAATCTGGCCCTCGCCAACGCGCCGAAAGGCGGCGCGGAAGGGCCGGTCTTCGCTTCGGCGGTCGAGCATATCTCGGTACTCGACGGCACCCCGATGAACCAGGACGACGTCATTCGCATCGACGTCGACGAAGACGGGCTGATCGACCTGGCGGCGCTGGACATGCAGTTGAAGGACGCTCTCAAGCGTCCGGAAGCAGGCCGCGCATTGGTCTCGGTCATGCTGGCCAACAACGAAACCGGCGTGATTCAGCCGGTCGCCGACGTCGCGGCCCTGGCCGCCGACAACGACGCCCTGTTCCATTGCGACGCGGTCCAGGCGGCCGGCAAGCTGGAGATCGATTTCAAGGCGCTGGGCTGCCATATGATGAGCCTGTCGGCCCATAAGATCGGCGGCCCGGCCGGTGTCGGCGCCTTGATCGTCGCCCCCGGCCACAAGGCCACGGCGGCGATCCGCGGTGGCGGCCAGGAACGGTCGCGCCGCGGCGGGACGGAGAACCTCGCCGGGATCGCCGGTTTCGGCGCGGCGGCCGAGGCCGCCAAGGCCGACATTGCCCGCCTGCAAGGCCTGGGTGTTTTGCGTGATCGCATGGAAGCCGCGATCTTGCAGGCCCGGCCTGAGGTCACCGTTTTTGCCAAGGGCCGCGAGCGCCTGGCGACCACCAGCTGCCTGACCATGCCGGGCGTCTCGTCCGAGACCCAGGTCATGGCCTTCGACCTGGACGGCATCGCCGTCAGCGCCGGCAGCGCCTGTTCGTCCGGTAAGGTGGCGGAAAGCCATGTGCTGACCGCCATGGGCGCCGATGAGGACGCCATCAAATCGGCGATCCGCATCAGCCTCGGCTGGACCACGACCGAAGAAGAGATCGACCAATTCACCGCCGCCTGGAAAGCCCTGAATGCCCGCGTGGGCGGGGGCAGCCTGGCGGCTTGAACAAAAACAAAGACGAACGACTTAAGGACCTAAAGGAAAGTGACACGCTCATGAGCGCGATGACCGACCAACAAAAGCACGACCTTCCGCATACCATTCAGAACCGGAAGGCCCCCATCTACCTGGACTATCAGGCGACGACGCCGACGGACCCGCGGGTGGTGGAAAAGATGCTGCCGTTCTTTTCCGAACAGTTCGGCAACCCCCATTCCCGCAGCCACTTTTTCGGCTGGGAAGCGGAGGACGCCGTCGAGATCGCCCGCGAGCAGATCGCCTCGATCATCGGCGCCAACCCGAAGGAAGTGATCTTCACCTCGGGGGCCACGGAATCGAACAATCTGGCGATCAAGGGTGTGGCGCAGTTCTACAAGGAGAAGAAGAACCACATCGTCACCGTGGTGACCGAGCACAAATGCGTGCTCGACAGCTGCCGCCACCTGGAACAGGACGGCTTCGACGTCACCTATCTGCCGGTTCAGCCGAACGGCCTGATCGATCTGGACGAGCTGCGCAACACCATCACCGATAAGACGGCGATCGTTTCCGTGATGGGCGTGAACAATGAGATCGGCGTGATCCAGCCGCTCAAGGAAATCGGCGCCATCTGCCGCGAGAAGGGCACGTTCTTCCACACGGACTGCGCCCAGGCCGTCGGCAAGATCCCGCTGGACGTGGAAGAGATGAACATCGACTTGATGTCGATCTCCGGCCACAAGATTTACGGCCCGATGGGCATCGGCGCCCTTTACGTCCGTCGCCGCCCGCGGGTTCGCCTGGTGCCGATGATCAACGGCGGCGGCCAGGAACGCGGCATGCGTTCCGGCACCCTGCCGACGCCGCTTTGCGTCGGCCTGGGCGAGGCCTGCGCCATCGCCGAAAAGGAAATGGGGGCGGAGAACGAACGTCTGCGCCGCCTGCGCGACCGCATGTACCAAAGCATCGTCGGCCGCCTGCCGGAGGTCTACCTGAACGGCGACATGGATCAGCGCATCCCCGGCAACCTGAATATCTCTTTCGCCTTCGTCGAGGGCGAGGGCCTGATGATGGGCATCAAGGACCTGGCGGTGTCGTCGGGCTCCGCCTGCACCTCGGCCTCGTTGGAGCCGTCCTACGTGCTGCGCGCCTTGGGCGTCGACGTGGAGATGGCCCATACGAGCCTGCGCATCGGCTTTGGCCGCTTCACGACGGAGGAAGAGGTCGACGACGCCGTCGAGACGATCATCAAAGAGGTCGAGCGGCTGCGTGAGATGAGCCCGCTTTGGGAAATGCATAACGAGGGGATCGACATCTCCTCGATCGAATGGGCGGAACACTGAGCCGGGCCGCCCATAAACAACCACATTATTCGACTACGATAAGTTCCTAGGAACAGGAGACTAGAAATGGCCTACAGCGATAAAGTCATCGACCATTACGAAAAGCCGCGCAACGTCGGTACGATGGACAAGAACGACGTCAGCGTCGGGACCGGCCTTGTCGGTGCGCCGGCCTGCGGCGACGTCATGAAGCTGCAGATCAAGGTCTCGGAGGACGGCATCATCGAAGACGCCAAGTTCAAGACCTTCGGCTGCGGGTCGGCCATCGCCTCGTCGTCGCTCATCACCGAATGGGTGAAGGGCAAGACGATAGACGAAGCCGGTTCGATCAAGAACACGCAGATCGCCGAGGAACTGGCCCTGCCGCCGGTGAAGATTCACTGCTCGGTGCTGGCCGAAGACGCCATCAAGGCGGCGATCTCCGACTACAAAACCAAGAAGGGCGCTTGATCCGATCCTCACGGCGCGGCAGGAGGCACTTGCCTCCTGCGCACCGGCGGGGTTAAGGAAAGGCCCGAAACGGAAGCAGACGACCATGACTGAACGACCGCAAATGATGACCATTTCCGACCACGCCGCCGAGCGCGTGAAAGCGCTGCTGGCCGGACGGGGTAAGGATTCCGCCGGCGTGCGCGTCGGCATCCGGACCAAAGGCTGCTCGGGCATGTCCTACACCCTTGAATTCGCGGACGAAAAGAACGAGTTCGACGAAGTCGTCGAGGACAAGGGCGTGCGGATCTTCATCGATCCCAAGGCGACGATGTTCATCATCGGCACGGAAATGGATTTTGTCGAAGACAAGCTGGAATCCGGTTTCGTCTTCAACAATCCGAACGAAAAAGGGCGCTGCGGCTGCGGCGAATCCTTCCACATTTGATGGTGTGTCTGTGACCTTCGCCGCCCGGACATTTTCCTTTCGTCCGGGCGCGTCCCATCCGGAGCATTCGAAAGAAAAAGGAAAGTGACGCTGGTGCAAGCGAAAGCTGAAGGTGCCGCCAGGAGCGACAACGCGGCCGCCGAGCAAAACATCGTCCAGGCCTGCTGGTCCTGTCATGGGCCGGTGGCGGTGGGCGATCCGTTCTGTTCGAGCTGCAAAGCCGTGCAGCCGCCGGGACAGGCGGACCATTTCCAGCGCATGGGCCTGGAGCGGTCCTTCGACGTCGATCTCGACGCGTTGGAGAAAGCCTATTTCCGGATGCAGCGCGACCTGCATCCCGACCGTTTTGCGACCAAGACGCCTAAGGAAAAATCACTCAGCCAGCAACAGGCGACCAGCCTGAACGATGCCTATGAGACGCTGAAGGACCCGCTGGACCGCGCCGTCTATCTGGCGCACCTCAAAGGCCTCGACGTGTTGAAGGAAGGCTGTAACGCGCTCAACGATCCGGTCATCCTGATGGAGGCCATGGAGATGCGCGAAGCCCTCGCCGAAGCGGAAAGCGCCGATGAGGTCAGCGACCTGACCCGCCGTGCCCAGGGCGACATCGCCGATTGCGAGAAGGAACTGTCCAGTGCATTCGAAGGCACGGACATGGACCATATCGGAACCTTGATCACGCGACTGAAATACCTGCGCAAGCTGGCCGATGAAACGCGGTTCCGCCGCGCCGAATTGCGGAGCATGGCGTAAGACATGGCATTACTACAAATTCACGAGCCGGGCGAAACTCCGGCCCCTCATGAAAACGACGCCGACGTTGCCGTCGGCATCGATCTGGGCACGACCAATTCCGTGACGGCGGTCTCCGTCGACGGTAAGGCGGAAGTGCTGCGCGACGAGGACGGTCAGGCCCTGGTGCCTTCCGTCGTCGCCTATGCGCCGGATGGCTCGCCCATCGTCGGCGGGCTGGCCAAGAGCCTGATCGCCATGCGCCCGGACAGTGTCGTCAGTTCGATCAAACGCCTGATGGGCCGCGGCATCGAAGACATCAAATCCGTCGCCGGGCACCTGCCGTTCACGGTCGAGCCGGCGGTCGAGGGAGAGTCCGGAGCGTCCCGCATGGTGCGCCTCAACGTCGATGGCCACAAGCTGACGCCGGTCGAGATTTCCGGCCATATTCTGACGGCCTTGAAGGAACGGGCGGAAGGCGTGCTCGACCGCGAGGTCACCCGTGCCGTCATCACTGTCCCGGCCTACTTCGACGACGCCGCGCGCACGGCGACCAAGGACGCGGCGCGCCTGGCGGGATTGGAAGTCCTGCGTCTGGTCAACGAACCGACGGCGGCGGCGCTGGCCTACGGCCTGGATAAGGAGGCCGAAGGTCTTTACGCCGTCTACGACCTGGGCGGCGGCACTTTCGATATCTCGCTGCTGCGCATGGAAAAAGGCGTCTTTCAGGTATTGTCCACAGGCGGCGACGCGGCCCTGGGGGGCGACGATTTCGACCATGCCGTGGCCGAACATTTCCTCAAGGACTGGACCGGCAAGACGCCGGGCTCGGGTGCGGTCAAACAGGCGGTCGCCACGGCCCGCGAGGTCAAGGAGGCGCTCAGCGCCGACGACCAGGGCACCTGGACATTGGAACTGGACGGCGAGGAACAATCCTTCGCCCTCGACCGTGCGGCCTTCGAAGCGATGATCGAGCCTCTGGTCAAACGTACCATCCGCATCTGTGAAGACGTGCTGGACGACGCCGACGTGACCCCCGACCGCGTCAAGGGCGTGGTGCTGGTCGGCGGGTCGACCCGGGTACCTCTGGTGCGCAAGATGGTCGCTGGCTTGTTCGGTCGCGAACCGCTCGCCGATATCGATCCGGACGAGGTTGTCGCCGTGGGGGCGGCGCTTCAGGCCGAAGCGCTGACCGTCGGCTCCGATACGCTTCTATTGGACGTGACGCCGCTGTCGCTGGGCATCGAGACCATGGGCGGCCTGACGGAAAAAATCATTCCGCGCAACACGCCGATCCCGGTCGCCAAGGCGCAGGAATTCACGACCTATCAGGACGGCCAGTCGGCCATGGCCATCCATGCCGTTCAGGGCGAGCGGGAAATGGTCGATCAGAACCGGTCGCTGGCGCGCTTCACCCTGCGCGGCATTCCGCCGATGACGGCGGGGGCGGCCCGGATCCGCGTGACCTACGCCGTGGACGCCGACGGTCTGCTGACCGTCAGCGCGCGGGAAGAAACCACCGGGACCGAGCAGAGCATCGAGGTCAAGCCGTCCTACGGCCTGTCCGAAGATGAGATGTCGCAGATGCTGTATGACAGCATGAAGCACGCCAAGGACGACATGACGATGCGGCTGCTGGCGGAATCCCGGGTCGAGGCCGGTCGCGCCGTTGGGGCGGTGAAGGCGGCGCTCGATATTGACGGTGACCTCTTGGGTGACGATGACCGCAAGGCTATCGATGCCATCGTCGCCGAGACCGAAGCGGCCGTCGCGGGCGAAGATCGCGATGCGATTTCCGCCGCCGTCGAAAAGCTGGAGGAAGGCACTCGCGTCTTCGCCGAACAGCGGATGGACCGAGGCATTCGCGCCGCCCTGCGCGGCGTCGAGGTGGAGCGCCTGGATAAGGCCGCCCATGGAAGAGACCAACAAGGGGAAGAGCAGGCCGCGTCGTCCGACGACCGGCCCAAGTCCGCCGAAGCCGGCGACTGAACCATCAAGGAACCAAAACAACCATGACCCAGATGTTTAAGATGACCTTCGTGCTGCCGGACGGCAAAGCCCAGGAAGTGGACGCGCCCGAGGGCCTGTCGGTGCTTGAAGTCGCGCACCGCAACGGGATCGACTTGGAAGGCGCCTGTGAAGGCTCGCTCGCCTGTTCGACCTGTCACGTCATCGTCGATGATGCCTTTTTCGACAAGCTGGGCGAAGCCAGCGAGGACGAGGAAGACATGCTCGATCTGGCCTTCGGCCTGACCCATACCTCGCGCCTCGGCTGTCAGATCGTCATGAGCGCGGAACTGGACGGCCTCAAGGTCACCCTGCCCAAGGCGACCCGCAACATGATGGTTGATCGTAAGGTTTAGGTGGCGCAAGGCCTGATAACCGGAAAGCAAGGGGAAGTATCCATGGGACTGCGCTGGACCGACACCATCGACATCGCCATCGAACTGGAAGACGCCCATCCTGACGCGGATGTCGTGAACCTGCGGTTCACGGACCTTTGGCAGTGGGTGCAGGAACTCCCCGATTTCGAGGACGACCCCCAGAAGTCGAATGAGAAGGTCCTGGAAGCCATCCAGATGGCCTGGCTCGACGAACGGGATTAAGTCGCCTCTTCCGCGCGCAGCCGCGACGCGGGAAAATTCAACGTCACCGACGTACCCTTTCCGGGCGTGCTATCCAACCGCAACGTGCCGTCATGCAGTTCGGTCAAATTCTTGACCAGCGGCAGCCCCAGCCCGACGCCTTTGTAACGCCGGACGAACGGCCCTTCCGCCTGTCCGAAGGGGCTCAGAACCATCTCCAAATCCTTTTCCTCGATGCCGATGCCCGTATCGGTGACGGAGACCTCAAGGTCGCCGGTCGGCACCAGGCCAAGGGCGACGCGGACGGTGCCGCCCGACGGCGTAAACTTGATGGCGTTGGACAAGAGGTTCAGGACGATCTGGCGAAAGCGGCGTTGATCGCCGAAAAAGGGCGGCAGATCGCTCAAGCTGGTGATCACGGCGATGCCGGCTTTTTTGGCTTCTTCCTCGATCACGCTGATCGCGGCCAGGATCGTTTCCGATAAATCGAACGTTTCTTCGTAGGTGTGAATTTCGCCGGCTTCGATCAGGGAGATGTCGAGGACATCGTTGATCAATTCCAACAGGTGCCGTCCCGATTGCTGGATGTTCGAGATGTACTCTTCATACTTCTCGTTCTCGATCGGCCCGAACATGGCGGAGGTGATCATCTCGGAATAACCGATGATGGAATTCAGCGGTGTGCGGAATTCGTGGCTCATGTTGGCCAGGAATTCGGTCTTGGCCCGGTTTGCCCGTTCGGCCGTATCCTTGGCCAGGGCCAGTTCGTGTTCGGCGCGCCATTGTTTGGTGATGTTACGGCCCGTGCCGCGGTAGCCGGTGAAATTGCCGTTCTTGTCATAGACGGGTTTGCCGCTGATAGAGAGATAGTTGATCTCGCCATCCGGGCGGACACGGGAATGGATGAAATCGCGGAACGACCGGTGTGCCTCCAGATCGGCGATATGACTTTTCCAGGGTTCTTTCTCCGGGTCGTCCCATATGGTTTCCCGCCGCGACCGGCCCAGCAACTGTTCCGGGCGCACGCCGGACGCCCAATAAAAGCGGTCGGAGAAGTAGATGAAGCGAAGGTTCTCGTCCATTTCCCAGAACCAGTCCTGAGAGGCTTCGGCGAAATCGCGAAACCGTTCTTCGTTCTCGCGTAACGCCGAGGTCAGCGCCATCCATTCGCTGACGTTGCGCCGAATGGTCAGCAGGCCGCCGTCGGGCAGGCGGTATTCCTGCACTTCATACCAGGTGCCGTCGGAAAAGCGGTGCGCGGGCAGGCCCTTGGCCTCCTGGTGGCGGGTATAGCGTTCCTGGATGAATTCTTCCTCGCGGCCGATGGCCGGATCGATCAGGCCTCGCTCCGTATGGGCGCGCACCAGATCGATGAAACTGGCGCCCGTAACGTACAGCGCCTTCAAATCATCGGGCAGGCGTTTCAGATAGGCTGGATTGACGAAGACCAGACGGTCGTCCGCATCATACAGTACGACCCCGTCGTCGACCCGGTTCAAGGCGTCGATCAGGCCGTCGGTCGCGCTGACGGGTGATTTCCCACCGCGAAGGCCGGACAATTCCGTTTCCAGCGCTTCGATTCTCTCGATCAACGCCGACTTGGTTTGGGCCTGCAGTTTCTTCCGGTCCGTCATTGGAGCTCCCGGAGGCTGGGTAAGGGACCTATGGTAAGTCGGCTATTTGCGGATCGAAAGACATAGATCGATAATGAGATCGGCGTTCCGGGTATTGGAACGCCGATCAACCGGATGAGGACGCCGCCCCGTGAGCGAAACGACCCTGAGCCAGTTCATGTTGTTCGACTCCATTCCCCTGCTGGATGCCCTGGCGCTCGCCTGGTTCCTGCTGGGCGCCACGCTTTACACGGCGCTCGCCGATCAGATCGCCTGGGGCAAGAGGCCCATGGCGGTGGTGCTGCACGATTACCGGCTCCGATGGATGGAGCGCATGCTGGAGCGGGAAAACCGCATGGCCGACGTGCAGATCGTCAACGCCTATATCCGTTCGGGCAGTTTGTTCATTTCAACGACGTTGCTGGTCATGGCCGGGATCGCGGCAATCTTCGGTCAGATCGAAGACCTGCGTGTGATCATCCATGACCTTTCCATGTCGCATCCGGCGTCACGGCGGTTGATGGAACTCCGGGTCTTCGTGCTGGTCCTCGTCTTCGTCTATGCCTTTTTCAAGTTCGCCTGGTGCCTGCGTCAGTTCAATTACACGCTGGTCATGATCGGGGCGGCGCCCCAGGCCGGGCAATGCGATCCGGCCCTCCTGAAATCCTTTCCCGCCCGCGCGGCGCTGATCCTGTCGCGCGCGCAGGCCAACTTCAACCGGGGGCTGCGGTCCTATTATTTCGCCTTGGCCCTGCTGCCCTGGTTCGTCCATCCGATGTTGCTGTTCATCACCACGGTCTGGGTCATTCTGGTGCTCTATCGCCGGGATTTCCGGTCCGTGACGCTGCAGACGCTGGGCGATCTGGCGGATGCGGAAACGCCGTTGCCCGACCCGGAAGACGGGCGGGTCTGACGCCCCTTTCACCCGGGCGTTGGAATCCCTATATTCCGCCCCATGAACGCACCGTTTCTCGATCTGGGTCTGGGCAAGCCGCCCGGCGAAACCCGCGTCGTCGTCGCCATGTCCGGCGGCGTCGATAGCTCGACCGCGGCCGCGCTGGTCAAGGAAGCGGGCTACGACACCGTCGGCATGACCATGCAGCTATATGATCAAGGCGAGGCGATGCCGGGTCAGAAGACATGCTGCGCCGGTAAGGATATCTACGACGCCCGCCGCGTCGCCGACCAATTGGGCTTTCCTCACTACGTTTTGAACTATGAAAGCCGGTTCAAGGAACAGGTCATGGACGATTTCGCCGATACCTATCTGCGCGGCGAAACGCCCATTCCCTGCGTCCGCTGCAATCAGACGGTGAAGTTCAAGGACATGCTGGGTCAGGCCCGCGAACTGGGCGCCGACGCCCTGGTCACCGGTCATTACGTGCAGCGTGTCGCGGGTGCCGGCGGAGCGGAATTGCACCGTGCCGCCGATGCCTCCAAGGATCAGAGCTATTTTCTGTTCGCGACGACGGGTGAGCAGCTGGATTTCCTGCGCTTTCCCTTGGGCGGCATGGACAAGTCAGAAACCCGCGCCCATGCCCAGCGCCTGGGCCTGGCCGTCGCCGACAAACCGGAAAGCATGGACATCTGTTTCGTTCCCGACGGCGACTACGCCCGCATTGTCGAACGCCTGCGCCCGGAAGCCCACGACCCCGGCGAGATCGTCGATCAGGCCGGGACCGTGTTGGGCCGGCATGACGGGATCATTCATTTCACTGTCGGTCAGCGCAAGGGCCTGGGCATCGGCGGCATGGGCGATCCGCTTTACGTCATCAAGCTGGAGCCTGAAACCCGCCGCGTCGTCGTCGGCCCGCGGGATGCCCTGGGCCGCAAGAGCCTGTCGGTGACCGAGGTCAATTGGCTGGGCGACGGCCCGTTGAAGGCCAAGGTCCACCGCGTGCAGGTCAAGATCCGGTCCATGTTCAAACCGGTTCCCGCCGTGCTGTTCGGCACCGGCGACGACCGCGCCCAGGTCAAGTTCGACGAACCGCAGAACGGCGTCGCGCCGGGCCAAGCCTGTGTATTCTATCAGGACGATCGGGTTTTGGGTGGGGGCTGGATCGCGCGCGATGATGCCGGGTGATCCGCCGGTGGCTGGACAGACGGTGATGCGCGCCCCGCGTTCAGGCGGACAACTTCGATAGATTGGCGTTGCAAATCGTGCGCATCACGGCGTGGGCCGGTGAGTTGCAATCGAACAATGCCCGCAGGTCGCCGGCGCTTGCCGTGTTGCGATGGCCGGCCATATCGGCGACTTCGTCTTCTCCCGGAGCCCGAAATCCCATTTCCCAGTCGGCGAAGGACCGCTGAGGGACCTCGATGTCGAATATGACCCCGACGTTATTGTGGCGGGGGTCACGCTCGATGCGTTGCATCGTGCTTTGCAAAACGCTCCGCTCGCCTTCCAAAATTTGAACGAACGTGCCGTTCGGCAGCAAGACGAGCAGACCGGTGATGCCGTCGCGCCGATTGTTTTCGTGCGATTTCGCCAAAATGTCGCGGCAGCCGACCTCTGTCATGGGAGGTGCGGATTGGCTGGTATAGAGGATTTGACGGAGGCTCATGTCTGTATCTCGATTTAAAAGGCATCGGCATTTTAGTGATTGGAAAAGCAAGGTCCATGCCAATGAACCCTGCTGGCCACCAGAAATAGTCGCGAGCTTGAGGATGCCCTTATTTCTGCGATTTCATTCCTGCCAGAGCGCCGTGACGACCAGGGAAATGCCTGAAAACAGCAGCAGCGTCATGACGACCCGGTTGAACAGGCCATCGCCCAGGCGGTCGTAGACCCGACGCCCGATCCAGGACGCCGCCACGGTCGCCGGGAAAGCGATCAGACAGAGCCGGCCGACTTCCATCGTCATGAACCCGCCAATCGCCTGACTGGCCAGTGCCAAGGCCAGCATGGCGGTGTTATAGGCCTGATAGACGCCACGTTTCTCGTCCTTGGTCCAACCCCGCAGCGTGGCCCAGATGGTCGGCAGGGGGCCGGACAGGCCCGCCAGGCCGCCCAGAACGCCGCCGCCCAGGCCGACGACCCCGTTGGCCCAATTCCCGCCCCAGGTGACTTTCGGGGCGGCGCGGCGGAACAAGGTGATCGAGCAATAGACGATCAGGATGGTCCCGACGCCCAGCTTGAAGCCTGCCATGGACACATGCGGCAGGGCCAGGGTGCCGAGCGGAATGCCGATGATCCCGCCGATGACGAAGGGCAGCACCCGGGGCCAGGATATGGCGTGCCAGATCGACGGCAGGTTCTGGACCTGGGAGATCAGCGAGCAGACGACGACCAAGGGTCCGGCGATGACCGGCTCGACCGCGGTCAGCCAGATGGCGAGCGCCGAGATGCCCGTGCCGAAGCCGGTCAGGCCGGACACGAAGCCACCGGCAAGCGCGCCCGCCAGAATGGTGAGTTCAATCAACCCCATGGTGTCTGCTTGTTCCGATTGAGAAGCGAGATAGGTGGGAGCAAGACGCTACGCCGGAACGGCCGGGAAGGGTAGGGCCATTCGTTCGGCGATCGCCGTACCATGTCGGGTGGCTATTGCGCCGCCGGGTTTTCCTGGGTCTCGCGAATGCTGGGTCCGCCGTCGTCGGCGAGTGCTTCGCGGGCTTGTTCCTGCTGCTGCTGGCGGGCCCACATCTCGGCATAACGGCCGTTCATCTTCAGAAGGTCCTCGTGTCGGCCGCGTTCTTCGATGCGGCCGGCCTCCAGGACCAGGATCTCGTCGGCATCGACCACGGTTGACAGGCGGTGGGCGACGGTCACCGTGGTGCGGCCCTGCGCAACGGCCTTCAAGGCCGCCAGGATGTCTTGTTCCGTACGGCTGTCGAGCGCCGAGGTCGCTTCGTCGAAGATCAGGATCTTCGGGTCCTTCAGGACCGTGCGGGCGATGGCGACGCGTTGTTTCTCGCCGCCGGACAGTTTCAAGCCCCGTTCGCCGACCGTCGCCTGATAGCCGTCGGGCAGGTCCATGATGAAATCGTGAATCTGTGCCGTGCGGGCGGCGGCCTCGACCTCGGCCGGGCTGGCGCCGGGGCGGCCGTAGGCGATGTTGTAGAAGATGGTGTCGTTGAACAGCACCGTGTCCTGCGGGACCATGCCGATGGCGGCGCGGAGGCTTTCCTGTGTCACGTCGCGCACGTCCTGGCCATCGACGGCGACCCGCCCGCCGGAGACGTCGTAGAACCGGAACAGCAGGCGCGAGATGGTCGACTTGCCCGACCCCGACGGGCCGACGATGGCCACGGTCTTACCCGCCGGAACGGTGAAGCTGACGTCCTGCAGGACGGGCCGGCGGGCATCGTAGGCGAAGGAGACGTTCTCGAAGCGGACTTCCGCGCCGTCCAGGTTCAGGGCCGGGGCGTCCGGTTTGTCCGCGACTTCGGCTTCGACATCGAGCAGGCGGAACATGTGCTCCATGTCGATCAGGCTCTGCTTGATCTCGCGGTATACGAAGCCGAGGAAGTTGAGCGGCATGTACAACTGGATCAGGTAGGCGTTGACCATGGCAAAATCACCGATGGTCATTGTCCCCGCGGCGACGCCCGCCGCCGCCATCCACATCATGATGGTCAGTCCGACCGAGATGATCAGGCCCTGGCCGATGTTCAGCATGGCGAGCGAGGTGTTCGATTTGACCGCCGCGTCCTCATAGCGCGCCAATGCCTTGTCGAAACGGCGGCCTTCGTGGTCTTCGTTGCCGAAATATTTGACCGTTTCGAAGTTCAGCAGGCTGTCGATGGCCTTGGTATTGGCCTCGTTGTCTGTCTGATTCATGGTCCGGCGAAATTGGATCCGCCATTCCGTGACCCAGAGCGTCCACGCGATATAAAGCGCGATGGTCACGAAGGTGACCCCGGCCATCAGCGGGCCGAACAGATACCACAGGATGCCGCAGGTCAGGCCGATCTCGAACAGGGTCGGCACGATGTTGAACAGCATGAAGCGCAGCAGGAAATCGATGCCCTTGGTGCCGCGTTCGACGGCGCGGCTGACACCGCCGGTCTTACGGTCCAGATGGAACCGCAGGGACAATTGGTGCAAATGCCGGAAGGTCTTCAGCCCGGCGAGGCGAATGGCGCGCTGTGCCACCTTGGCGAAAATGGCGTCGCGCAGTTCACCGAACGCCTGGCTGAGCACCCGCGTCAGGCCGTAGGCCAGCAGCAGCATCACCGGTACGGCAATCACGGCGGCGGTTTTGGTATCCAGCGCGTCGACCGCGTATTTGTAGATCAGCGGGACCGCCACGCTGGCCCCCTTGGCGGCGGCCAGGAAAATGACCGCCCAGACCACGCGCCAACGCAACCCCGTCTCTCTGGCGGGCCAGAGATAAGGGAACAACGTCTTTATGGTCTGCCAATCGTTCCGGCGGGCGGTTTCGCCCGGATCTGAGTAGTCACGCCGCATCGGATGGGGGGAGTCCGCAAGTTGTCGGGAGGTCTAATAAGTGGGGCTTCGGGGGCCGGCTGCAAGTCATGATCTTGACGAAAGTCATATCGGTACAGGGGCGCGATGTGTGTATAGTCCCGCGCGAATGGTGGACCTTGAAAAATCCGCACCACGAAATCGTGTTCACCTGTTCAGGCTTTTGTCAGTTTAAGCTGTAGGATTGCGCGTAGCGGCAAAAATTCGGATGATGGGCAATGAACGTTGAAACAAACTGGGACATCGCCCCGGCGCAAGCCGGTCAAAAATCGTCAATGAGCGACGGATACGACTTCAGTGCATTGCGGGTTTTGGTGGTGGATGACAGTTTCCACATGCGTGAGCTCGTGCGGACCTTTCTCGAAGGCTTCGGGATCAAGGAAGTGACGGTCTCGTCCGATGCTGAAGAAGCCTATGACCTGCTGACCAATATGGATCCCGATCTGGTGATCACGGATTGGAACATGGCGCCGGTCTCGGGCCTTGAGTTCGTCGAGAGCATCCGCAAGGGCGCCAGCGTGCCGAACCGTTTCGTGCCGATCATCATGCTGACCGGCTACACGGAAATGAAACGCGTCGAGGAAGCCCGCGACGCCGGCATCAATTCCTTTCTGGCCAAACCGATTTCGGCGGCGTCTCTCTATAAGCGTCTGGTGACGGCGGTGCAGGACAATCGCCAATACGTCGAATCCACCGGTGGTTATTTCGGGCCCGATCGCCGCTCGCCGAAACGCCGTGATTTTCACGGCAAGGAACGGCGCGGGAGCGAGTAAGACAGCGCAATGGCCGAAACCCGCTTTCTCAAGCCTCAGAAACATATCAGTCAGAAAGTCCGCCGTGGCGGCCCCTCGATGGAGGCGGCCATTCTCGCCGCCGTCAACGCCGCCGACGATCTGATCGGCCAATATCAGGGCTGGGCCGTCGATGATCTTGAAAAGCTGTGGCAGTCCTTCGTCGATACCTCGCGCACCGGGCGGGCCGACCCGGCCAAGCTCAAGGAACTCTACGATATGACGCATGAGGCGCGCGGCCAGGGCGGCAGCTTCGGCTTTCCGCTGATTTCCGTGGTCGGCGATTCCTTGTGCAAATATCTGGAAGGTCGGCCGCGCCTGAAAGCGCGCGACCTGGACGTTGTCCGCGTCCATATCATGGCGATGAAGGCGATCTTCCGGCAGGGCCTGAAAGGCCACCAGGGCGGCCTGAGCAAGGAACTGCATGAATTGCTGGGCGCTTTCCGCGCCAAGGTCACGGATCAAGAGGCCGGCTGACGCCGCTGTTCCGGCGCCCGGCGCCCCTAGATTTCCGAACGATCCAGAAATCCGGTCTGCGTCAGATAGGCGTCGAAGATCAGGTAATCGCGCACTTTGTAGCGGCGCGCCAATTCCCGTTCCGCCGCCTTGAAGGGGTTCTCGCCCCGGCGGGCCGCGAAGGTGCGGGTCATGCGCCGGCCCAGCGCGCGATTCTTGAGCACGGGGTAATAGGTCACGGCGACCGTTTCCTGGTCGGTGGTCTGTGCGTCCGTATCGGTCTCGGATGACATTTCCGAAAAGGTATCCGGCAGCAGGTCCGCGACGGCGTAGTTATAACGATGGGCGGTCATGGCAAACTCCAATCTGACCTTTAGAATGTTCTTATTTTGTTCTCATGTCAAGGTCTGTGGATAACTACGCCTGCACGCTAAGACATTCAATAAGCCTTAAGTATGTATTCCGAAAGTCATATGGAAATATGGCCGCCCGAAGGGGGTCGAATCACGATATATTGTGTTTGGGTCTGTGGTCCCAAATCCAGGCGTACTCATTGATTCTGTGGATAAATTATGTGCGCGGCGACGAACGTATCGTGCCGTTACTCGGGCTTTGCGCCACGCGCCGCATGGGCCAGGCGGGCCACGGCTTCGCGGTGCGGCTCATACGCACCGGTCCGCAGGTAGTGATCGACCGTGGGGCAGATTCGCTTCTGAAACAGGATGGCCGGCATCCCGTCCCGGACCTTGCGCCGGGTATCCCGGCCGGGCGCCAGAATATCCAGGATCGTCCGGGCGTCGGCGATGGTGCGGGCGTGGCGCGCCTGCCAACGGGTCACGTCGAGCTTTACGTCCTGTGGGCATTCGTCGCGCGCCCGGGTCAATAGAACGTCGTAGGTTTCCACCATGGTCGCGTAGACGAACGCCTTCTGCGTATCGTTGAGGCGCATGATCTCGGGAATGCGCCCATCGGGGGCCAGGGTCAGCTTTTTCGGAATGCCGCGCCGGTCGAACGACGCGGGGTTCCAGTCGAAGGCCGTGCCGTGTTCAGGCGTTTCGGTCGCGGGGGCGCCGATGACGCCGGATGGTGTATTGAAATCGCCATGGTCGCCGGATCGCACGGCGTCCGGATGGTGCTCCAGCGTCGGGACGTCGCTTGTGAAGAAGACGACGCGCACGGCCAGCAGGAATAGGATGGAAATGAAGAGGAAGCGTTCGAGCGGAGACATGGGAGCAGTCTAATTCCTTTTGGCCGCCCGGGGCAGCTTTGTCCGATCCCCGGGTCGCTTTTCTGAACTACTCGAAGTTCCGATAGAGCCTGCGTTGATCGGGAAGAAGGCCCAGCGGGCCGAGAACGGCGCCGATGCCCGGCCCCAAATTCCCGATCACCAAGGCCAGGGCGAGACCGGGAAGGTCGCGCGGACGTTCGGCCCGGCGAAACGTCTCCCCTGCGATGAGTAAACCGTAGAGACCGGCGACCGGTCCCCAGACCCACCCCCAGGCCGGAAGCCAGGGCATAATCGCGCCACTGAGAAAAAATACCACGGCGGCAACGGGCAGGAAGACGATCAGGTCAGAGGCTCGGCGTGCCCGGGATACCGTCGTCCAAATGTTTGCGCCCCAGACGAGGCGCTGGTTGATAAAGAGGTTCAGGGGACGATCACGGTGGAATACCAGAACGTCCGGCGTGAAAAGGATACGCTGTCCGGCCTCGACGACTTTTCGGCACAAATCCTTGTCCTCGTATATGTAGAGATCTTCATCCATGCCGCCGAGCGCAAGGTAGTCGGCCCGGCGCATGACCATGTTGCAACTGGGCAGATCGTCGCAATACCGCGCCGGCGCTTTCTGTTTCCGGAAATTGAGATGACCGGTCACCAGGGCGCTTTTCTGAGCCAGTCCGACGTATCGTTCACTGCCCCGTGCATCCGGCGGCGAGACGTTCGGCCCCCCGCAAATGCCGAGCATCGGGTCTTGTTTCAACTCACGGATCGCATTGCCGAGCCAGCCCGGCGCCGGATAGGCATCGCTGTCGATGAAGGCGAGGAAGGTGCGATCGGTTGCTTCCGAGCCTCGGTTTCGCTTGGCCGATATCGTGACCGGACCGGTGACGATGACCCGCGCCGCGCCGTAAGTATCGCCGCCGCCGGGCGGCGCCTTGTCCAAGAGAAGGATGATATCGGCGCCGGGGCTGTCGGCATGACATTCGGCGATACAGCGGTCGACCAGGGGGTTGACCACGACCGCCGGGATGACGATTGCCGCGTCTCGATCGTCGGTCATGATCTACGCATCAGAACCCGGTCTTCAGACCGGCCGCCGCCATGCGCGGAAGGTAACGGTAATTTGCCAGTATGTTGAAACTCCAGGCACATTCATAGGTGCAATGGCATTTGCTGTCGCGGATGAAGGAGCGGGTTTCCTGTGCGGCGGAGCCGTTCCACAGTGCCGTCCAGTCCAGGTTCCAATCGCGCAGGTTGCCCATGGGCTTGTCGAGGATTTCGCAAGGATGAACGTCGCCGTTGTGGGCCATGATCCCGAACAGGGACCCCGCGTGGCAGGGGCTGATGTATTCCGGCGCCAGGTACATGTTCTTGATCACGTCGTACATGATCTCGTTCTTGCGGTTCATCAGGCGGCCCTGCAGCGTGTCCTCGTTGTAGCCGGCCAAGCGCCCCGATTTCAGGTCGCGGACGATGCGTTCGGTGACATCGGCATAAGCGGCCTGAATGCCTTGTTTCACGGGCTCGGGCGTTTTGTAGACACCGGCGTCACGCACGACCACCGCTGTCATGGCATCGACCCCATGGTCACGGACCAGGGTTTCGTAGGTATCGACGGCCTCGTCCCGATTGTCGGCCGAGACCGTGATCGAGATATTGCCGAACACGTTGGGCCCGGAATTGCGGGTGATACGAAAGGATTCCAGGCAGGATTCGAACAAGCCGTCGATTTTGCGGATTTCATCGTGCTTTCGGCCCAGAGCGTCGATGGAGAACGAAAAGATCAGCTTACGGTCGGGGAACTCACTCTGCAGGTCGGTGATGAAGGATTGAATGCGGTCGGGCAAGCTGCCGTTCGTTGTGATGAACAAGCTTTCGACATCGGTGTTGCGCAGGTACAGACGCGCGATTTCGGTCATGTCCTTGCGGGCGAAGGGCTCGCCGCCGGTCAGGTTTACGTTCTTAAGGTTGGGGCCCAGGGTCCGGCTCAATTTATCGATTTCATCCAACGTCAATTCGCCGACCCGTGTTGCCGGGTCGTCGAAGTCGATGAAACAGAAATCACAGCGGGCATTGCACCGGTTGGTGACGAAGTGCACGAAACTGACCGGATGGGCGCGGGTCAGATAGATGTTCTTGGCAAACGACGCCAGATCCGCCGCGCGGGCCGCCTTATCCTTGAGTGACGATGTCATGGCGTTCAGGCACCCATTCCGATCCACGAAGGGGCAATCATATCACGGACAAGCGCGGCATGGTGGCGACGGTCATTGTCCGCGATCTTTTACGACGATGGAATTCAACTTGAAATACCGCGCTGTGCATGCATTGCGGGCATTTCCTTTGACTTCGGTCAATCCCAGGTCGCCGAAAGACAAAGGTGACATTGGCAATGACGGCAGGGCGAGGTCTGTCTCGCCAGAAGTCGCGGCCGCTGCAAGCCGCGCGTAGCGATGTTGTACAGCATTATGCCATGCGGAGATGTTGTGATTTGGCGCGCGCAGGAAATCGTGGAGTCCGTTAATTGTGTTTGGGGCCGTCAACAGCCCGGCCGCCAAAGCGAAAGCGATGATTGCCGGCACGGCAGTTCGCCGCGAGGTAACCTGCAATGCGGGAGAAAGGCGGTCCGACCAGGCCATGAGGCTCGCCGTCCAGCCCATTAAGAACATCGCGTACATCTGGTTGTGCAGTCGAGGAGGCCCCATGCTTCCGGATCCCCAACCCGTAGCCAGAAGAATGCCGACCATGAGCAAAACCGTTGCGGCCGGGATGATCCAACACCACGGCAGAGTGGGGCGGGTCAACCAAGGTGGCGCGGCGCTGGTGAAACTCGGCAGCAACAGGATCAGTGCGGATGCCGTCAGTATCTTGATGTCGAGAATCCAGGGAATGACTATGGTCAACATTCCCCATCCCGCCATTTGCAGGCTACGCAAGACGTTGCCGCTTTCAGGGAAGAAGCGAGTGCGATTGAAGTTGCCCGGTGCGCCGATGGTGACCAACGCACCGATTGCGACGACCAGGGTTAAAAATATCCAGGCATTCCGGTCAGGATGACGGGACCAGATCATGGCTGCCGTTACGATGACACAGGCCAACCCCAAACCCAGGGCGGTGACCTCGTGAATGCCCGTCGATGCGAAGCCGAAAAGACCGGCAGCACATAGGATTACGGCCCGCACGGGCCCTGTCTTCCGTCCGCTCCGGGCGGCCATACATCCCAGGCATGCGGCCGCGAGGATGGGGCCGAGCAGGTTTTCAAATGATCCGCTGACCCAATAAAAGGACTCTCCGGGGGATGGCATGCCTGTCCAATACAAGGCAAACAGCAAGGTCCCCCAACCGGCGACGGCACGTCGTGACGACAGGCCCTGGAACAGCACGGCGGCGACCGAAAGCCACATGGCCCAGGCCGCAAGGAACATGACGCCCATCACCAATGGGTAGTGCTGCAGAAGTGCCGGCTTCGACAGCACTTCGATCCCCAGCCCAATGCTTAGCCAACGGCCGGACCAGTAGAAATAATTGTTCTGAAATTGGCGAAAGGCGTCGGAGACCGCACCCCGGCAATAATCGTCCGCCAAGGGGACCGCGAACTGAAGCAGGACGGCGGCCAGACCGATGACGACGATGACGGCCAGCACGACCGCACTCATGGAAAGGCGGCTCAGCACCGTCATGCCTCAACGCTTTCTAGCGGGAACGACATCGGTTCTTTCGACAAAC
Organism: Rhodospirillaceae bacterium; assembly: GCA_002696205.1. Taxonomy (GTDB): domain Bacteria; phylum Pseudomonadota; class Alphaproteobacteria; order Rhodospirillales; family Casp-alpha2; genus UBA1479. Next base: position 19,974 of record NZRL01000069.1, read on the forward strand.
GAGCGGCCGATCGTTGCCGGGATCGTGGTGACCCGGGGCTGGCCCGTCGATGCCAACAGCAAGGTAATCAGGGCGATGGCCGCAACTTGAAGAACGACGATCAGCACCGAACCCGCGACCAGGGTCAGCCAGCCGGGAGAGGCATACCCGAGGACCTTGATCACGGCGCCGACGACAATGGCCGTCAACCCCATACCGACGATGATGCCGCAGGCCCACAGAACCCGGGCGAGCAAGGTCTCGGCGAAGGGAACGAACGACCGAAGCGCGTGAACCGTCAGCGATACGAGATTGTAGCGGGATTGCCCGGCATAGCGGTTCCCCCGGTCGAACGGGATGATCAGGATAGGAAAGCCCGAGCATCGAAGGGTCGCAGGATAATGAGTCCAAAGTTCTTCCATCCGAACCAGCCGCCGGAGAACCGCGCCGTTGATGGCCGAGAAATTGCCATACGGAAGCGTCTCCCCCGTCATCAGGGCGAAGACGGCGCGATAGGCGCCACGCAGCGTCTTCATGATCAGGCTGTCCTGGCGCCGGCCCCGGCCGGCGACGGTGATCGGGGTTTCCCCGCTGAGGACCTTCGTCACCAAGGCGGGAATGTCTTCGGGGCGGTCTTCGCCGTCGCCATCCATGATCACCACAACATCTGCATCGTCGCGATCCGCGAGATGCGCCAGGCCGACCGCCAACGCCCGTTGCTGGCCAAGGTTCAGGTTCAGGGTCAGGACCTCGCTTTCGAATCCCAAGTCTACGAGGTCTTCCGGTCGGACAGGCGCGTTGATCGATCCGTTCTCGATCAGCAAGGCACGGAACCGCATCCCCGTCGCCGTCACGGCGTCGATCCGTCTCAGCAACTCGACGACGGACTCGCGATCCTCGAATACGGAGATGAGGACATGGATCAAGGGGGTGGGATTTTTACTCATCGGGGAACGCTATGAACCGTTTTGGTGCACGTCAACAAACCCATGCCTCGGCACCTTCCTGCCTAAGAGCTATTCCCACTCGATCGTGCCGGGCGGTTTCGACGTGACGTCGTAGACCACGCGGTTGATGCCCTTGACCTCGTTGATGATTCGATTGGCCGTGCGGCCGAGGAATTCATGGTCGAACGGGAAATAGTCGGCGGTCATGCCGTCGGTCGAGGTCACGGCACGCAGGGCGCAGACGTAATCGTAGGTCCGCGCATCGCCCATGACGCCGACGGTCTGCACCGGCAGCAGCACGGCGAAGGCCTGCCAGATGGTGTCGTAGAGGCCGGCGTTGCGGATTTCGTCCAGATAGATCACGTCGGCCTTGCGCAGGATATCCAGCTTGTCCCGCGTGATCTCGCCGGGCACGCGGATCGCCAGGCCCGGGCCGGGGAAGGGGTGGCGTCCGACGAAGACGTCGGGCAGGCCCAGTTCGCGGCCGAGGTCGCGGACTTCGTCCTTGAACAGTTCGCGCAGCGGCTCGACCAAATCCATGTCCATGCGTTCCGGAAGGCCGCCCACGTTGTGGTGAGACTTGATGGTCACGCTGGGGCCGCCGGTGAACGAGACGCTTTCGATGACGTCGGGATAGAGCGTGCCCTGGGCCAGGAATTTGGCGCCGCCGACGGCCTTGGCTTCTTCCTCGAACACGTCGATGAACAGCTTGCCGATGGTCTTGCGCTTGACCTCGGGGTCGGTCACACCCTCGAGCGCGCCCAGGAACAGGTCCGAGGCGTCGCGATGGACCAGGGGAATGTTGTAGGTATCGCGGAACAGGTTGACGACCTGGTCGGCCTCTCCCTCGCGCATCAGGCCGTGGTCGACGAAGACGCAGGTCAGCTGATCGCCGATCGCCTCGTGCAGCAGCACCGCGACGACGGAGCTGTCGACCCCGCCCGACAGGCCGCAGATCACCCGGCCGTCGCCGACCTGGTCGCGGACCTGGGCGATCGCTTCGTCCTTGAACGCGGCCATGGTCCAATCGCCGGCGCAGCCCGCGATCTTGTGCACGAAATTGGCCAACAGCTTCGCGCCGTCCGGCGTGTGCACGACTTCCGGATGGAACTGCACGCCGAACATGCGGCCCGTTTCGTGGGCGATGGCGGCGAAGGGCGAGCCGTCGGAAACGGCCACGGGGCGGAAGCCGTCGGGCACGCGGATGATCTTGTCGCCGTGGCTCATCCAGACCTGATGGGTTTCGCCCTTGGACCAGACACCGTCGAACAGCGGGCAATCCTCGGTGACCTGGATAAAGGCGCGGCCGAATTCGCGGTGGTTGGAGGCTTCGACCTCGCCGCCGTTCTGGGCGACCATGGTCTGCTCGCCATAACAGATGCCGAGCACGGGAAGCTCGCCCAACGGCCCGGGGCCGGTGAACAAAACCTGGGGTGCGCGCGGCGTCGTCTGCTCGTGCACCGAGGCCGGCCCGCCGGACAAGATCACGCCCTTCGGGTTGAACGCCGTGATGAAGGCGTCATCGACCGTGTTGAACGGATGGATTTCACAATAGACGCCGGATTCCCGGACCCGGCGCGCAATTAGCTGCGTCACCTGAGAGCCGAAATCGACGATCAGAATCTTCTCCGCGTGGAGGTCGGTATGAGACGTCTCGGACATGGGGAGCTTCTATCCCGAACCCCCGCGTGAGTCACGCGCGGAGATGCCATCGGGCGATCGAAAAATACGCCCTCCTGGGGGCAGGGGCGGCGGCAGTGCCTACTGACGTGCCAGACGGGTGCAGGTCATCGGCCGGTCACCCACGCCCTGATCACCGGCGGCGATGAAAGCGCGGTCGATGACGCGGCTGCCCAGCGCCCGATTGATACGCTCCGTCAGTTCACGGTCGAGGCCGGTGGCGCCTACGTTATTCCACGAGAACGTCCGGCCGATCTTAGCCCGCATGAAGGATTTGGTCTCGTGCTGGACCCGTCCCAAATCGCGGCAGAACGTCTCGCCCGCTTGTTTGCTGGTCACGCGGAAGGCGATGGAGATCGGCACCAGGGCGGACGATCCGCCTTGATAATCCACCCGCGCCATATAGGGCGCGACCTGCATGTCGTAGGTTTGGCTGTTCCGTGCGGCGGTGGCAGAGCCCGAGCCCTGGAAATCACCGCCGGAGCCCAGGATCCACATGGCGGTGACGGCCGCCGTCGTGGTCGCGCCCAGGGCTGCGCCTGCAACATATAGATTCACCGGTTGCTCCCCTTATTCTTGACCTTGCCCCCATCCAAGCTCCCAAGGACCATGGGTCAATAATAACATTTTTATTGTGTTAGATACTTCTTACATTCGAAGTGACAGGTCGCACAATTGGATGAATTGGGATAATTCATCGAAGGGGTGAAAAGACGAATTCCATCGGGCGCCACGCGTTTTGCGATCCTATTATCCAATTGAAAATAAACAATATTTTGACCGTTAATGAATTTCTCACCCCGAAACCCCATATTTAAGGGGAAAGGTTCCCGCGATATGAAAAGGCCACCTGATCGATTTCGCGCCGAATGGCGGCACCGGCCAGCGCCGGTGGCGGGCTTTGCGCTTGGCCTTCTTGCGGCGGTTGTCGGCGGGCCGACGGCATCGGCACAATCCACGGCGGCCGCGCCGGCCCCTGAAAATGCGGCCGAGGCGGCCAGGATGCGCATCACCAAGAAGGATTGCCGCCGCGTCGTCCGCCATCAGGCCAGTGCCGACGTGGCCTACAAACCGGGTGTCGATGTGCGCGGCAAGGCCGTGGCGCCCGCGGATCTATCGGGCGGGTTCACCATCCCGTTGCCGGATGTCTATGAATTCAACATCACCAAGGATCTGAGCGCCTATCTGGGCGGCGCCGAAGACCAATTGGCCGCCGATAAGGCGGCGGCGCTGGCGGCGCAGAAGACGACGACGGCGACGGACGCCGCCTTGTCTTCGGCGGAGTTGTCGCTGGCCGGGGCGGAAACCGCCGCGGCAACCGCCCAGACCGATGCCGATACGGCCGCGACGGCGGCGGCGGCGGCACAAGCGGCGGCCGATGCGGCCCCCACCGACCATAGTCTGGAAGTCGCGGCGGAGAATGCTGCGAGCGCGGCAAGTTCGGCCCAGGCGACGGCGGATGCCGCCGCCTCGACCCTGGCATCGGCGCAATCGGCCTATGACGCGGTCGAATCGGCGGCGGCGACGGGGGATTATTCCACGGCGCTGTCACAGTCCCAATCGGCGCTGAGCGCCGCAGAATCCCTGGGTTATACGCAGGACGCCACGGCCCAGACGGCCAGCGCCACCGCGAGTTCGACCGCGTCGGATGCGGCCTCGGCCGATGCGGCGGCGTTGCAGGCGGCGGACAAGGTCGCGAAAAGCGCCGGCATGGAATTGAACGTCGGCACCGTGCGCTTCAACGTCGCCACCGGGGCCATGACCTTCAACGGTCAGCCGTTGAACGACGCCGCGACCGGTGAATTGGCGGTGATCTGCAAGGAAATCCTGGCCGGCGGCAAGAGATAGCCGCCCGACCCCTTAAGCCGGAAGTTTCATCCTAATAGCATTGCTTGCGCGCGGCGCGGCATTCGTCCTTGCACGCCTTGTCCGCGCCACAGGCCTGACGGCATTTCTTGTAGATCGTGCCGCAATCACGCTGGCCGCCGCCCATGCCCTGGCCCGAATTCCCGGCGACGCCGCATTGCATGGCGCAGGACGCCTTGGCGCTGGTGCCGTTCTGTTCGATGCAGTTGCGGAAACAGACGTGGCTTTGGTCCTGGCTCAGTTGCTCGCCATGGAAATGCAAGCCGCCGATATCGTGGGCCTGCACTTTGGCGGGGCCGGTCCCCAGGACCAGGGCCAGCGCCAGGATCGCGAATAGACATGACATGAATTTCATGGGTTCCGCCTCTCGTCTTGCCGGGTAAATACCGTTTCATAGGGTTTAAACCGCCTGGGTCCGCCGGTCCAGCGCCGCCGCCCGGGTGGATGGGGCAGGCCAGGTGAGGGGTTCCGCCCGCGCCTCCGGGATTGTATACAAACAGGGTCCGAAGGCGGCGCCGGAGAGGACGGCAAAAGCCGGCCCGGGATGCGCCGCCCGGCCCAAGGAGGAACCCACGTCCCATGTCATCGCATCCGCATGATGAATGGTCGCAGTCCCTGTTCCGTCAGTTCAAGGACGCGGGCATCGACCTTTTCACCTATATCCCCGACGCCGGCAACGCGCGCCTTGCCGAACTGGCCGAGGAAGACAACGAAACCCGCCTGGTCCTGCTGACGACCGAGGAAGAAGGCGTCGCCATGGCGGCGGGCGCCGATCTGGTCGGCAAGAAATCGGTCCTGATGATGCAGTCGTCGGGCGTCGGCAATTGCCCCAACTACCTGAGCTTTTCTAAGGGCGGGCGCTTTCCCTGCCTGATGATGGTCTCCATGCGCGGCGACTACGGCGAACAGAACCCCTGGCAGTACCCGATGGGCGAGGCCGTCGACGGCATCTTCGACGCCATGGGCGTCGCCGTGTTCAAGGTCGACCGCCGCGAAGATTTGGAAGGGGCCGCCACGGCGGCGATCAACGCCGCCTTCCGCAACAGCCAGGGCGCCGCCCTGGTGCTGACGCAGAAATTCCTGGGCGCGAAGGCTTTTTAAAATGACAAAGATTACTCTCGACCGCCGCGAACTGCTCGCCCCCCTGTTCCCCGACCAGGCCGACTGGCTGTTCGTCTCGGGTCTTGCGGGATCGTCCAAGGACGCCGCCGGGCTGACCCAGGACGGCGCCAACCTGTTCACCATGGCGGGCTGCATGGGCTCCGCCGTCGCCACGGGCCTGGGCATGGCCTTGTCGGCCCCCGACCGCAACGTCGCCGTCATCACCGGCGACGGCGAATTGCAGATGGGTATCGGCTCGCTCAACAGCGTCGCCACGCAGGCCCCGGCCAATCTGACCGTCGTCTGCATCGACAACGGCACCCATGGCGAAACCGGCGGCCA
>NZRL01000070.1 GCA_002696205.1 Rhodospirillaceae bacterium
CCGGCGAAGTTGATGATCCGGCCCCAGCCGCGTTCGACCATGCCCGGCAGGCAGGCCCGGCAAAGCCGGAAAGCCCCATGCAGGTTGACGCCCCGGACGCGGTCCCAAATTTCGTCGGTGATGTCGGTGAAGGCATGGCTCGGCCGGATCGCGGCGTTGTTGACCAGCACGTCAATGCCGCCGAACCGGTCGATCGCTTCCTCGGCCATGGCATCGCAGGCGGTCTGATCGCCGACGTCGGCCATGATGACCAGGGTCTCGGCGCCCAACGCCTGGGCTTTTTCGGCGACTTCGTCACAGGCTGCCCGGTCGCTGGAGCCGTTGATCACGACGTTGAAGCCGTCACGGGCCAGGTTCAGGACGGTGGCACGGCCGATGTTCTTGCCCGACCCGGTGACCAGGGCCGCGCGCTTGCGTTCGTTCATGGATGATTCCTCCCAGAATTGGATGCCAAGACCCTAAGCAACGCGAAGGAGGCTGGCAAGCGCGGGGTCGAATAGGGAGGTCGTGATCGAGAGAATTAATCCAGTGTGCCCGAGAACAGAGGCTGAAGGCTCTCCGCCAGACCGGTCCGCCCGACATATCCGAACATATGGGTGATCGTCTGACCGTCTTCGGACAGCGGCATGCGCAGGGATTTCAGGGGCGTTTCGACGCCGTCATAGGAATTCAGGAAGACGATGGGGCGCCGGGTTTCCATGACCATCAAGTACTGCACGGTGAGCAGTTCCGTCGACCAGGCGTCGACCATGTCTTCCAGGGTTTTCCCAGTGTAATCGCGGCGATGGTATTGGGTGTGGCCGGTGCCCCAATAGCGATAGGTGAACGTCGGCGGGGGGCCGGGCGCGACATCCAGGACAAGAAGATAGGGAAGAACGCGCGCGGGCAGTTCATACAGCCGAAATTCGGACCATTTCGGCGCGAAGGCGTCGCCCTTCTTTTCCGTCCAATAAGACAGACAAGCCTGCACGCCCGGATCGTCGATCGTTTCCGGGGGCACGGCCTCTGATTTCACGACAAGTCTCGTTTTGCCGTCGATCGATATAGGCGGCAGGGTCTTCATGGCACCGTGTCGTCACCCTTGTGTGCCGGTCGTATGATTGGATCGGTCTCTTGCCGAGACCGTTAATTTAAGCCTATCGCGCGGGGTATGCATGGGTAACCCGGACTAAAGTCTATGGACTAACTCCCGGGGAATTGTCGGTTTAGACCGCCTCGCGGACGGTTTCGTCGATTTCGCGGTCCGGCACGGTCGGGATTTCGTCGGATACGGTGGTCCGGCGCAGGTCGCGAATGTCGTCCGGGTCGTGCCAGCGGCCCCGATGCATGGTGCACCGGTTGTCCCACATCACCACGTCGCCCGGCTGCCATTCGTGGCTGTAGACGTATTTCGGCTGCGTTGCGTGCTCCATCAGGTCCATCAGGATCATGCGGCCTTCCGGCACCGGCATGCCTTCGATGCTGCCGGCGTGGGATGCGAGGTAAAGCCCCTTGCGCCCCGATCCGGGATGGGTGCGGACGAGAACCTGCGGCACCGGCGGCAGGCCCTTTTGTTCGCCTTCGTCGAAATCGGTGAAGCCCAGTTTCGCCCGCGAGTTCATGATCGAATGGGTGCAGATATAGTCGGCGATGCGCGCCTGGGTCGCCTCGTCCAGGTCGTCGTAGGCGGCCCGCATGTCGGCGAATTCCGTATTGCCGCCGCCGTTCTTGGGCAGTACGTGGGCGACCAGGATCGAATAGCGGGCGGGAATTTTCTTGAAGGAACTGTCCGTGTGCCACAGCCGATTGGCATAGGCGCCAAGCAGGCGGCCGTCGCCGCGCTCCAGCGGTTTTCCGTCCTGGTCCAGGTTTGAGATATCGCTCATGTTCAGGTGCAGGCGCGGGGTATAACCCTTGCGGAACCGCTTGCGGCTGAGTTCCAGCGGCCCGAAGTATTCGGAGAACCGGCGCTGTTCGGCGTCGTCCAGGGATTGGCCGCGGAAGACCAGGACCGCGTATTTGTCCATGGCGCCGCGGATATCGGCGACCTGCTCGGACGTTAATTCGACGCTCAGGTCGACGTCCGTCACCTCGCCGGAGAACAGGGGATGAAGTGGTTTGATCTTCACGTTCGATTGCCTCCCAAAACGCGCGTTCTCGCACGCCGATCCATCGCGTGACCGTTTCGCCGGTCCTCATCAATGATTGTATACAATTTAGCGACTTTCCACCTGTTGCGCCAGTCTGACGTGTCTTTACGCGGCGGCATGCCTGCCCCTATGGTCGGAAAAACTGGTGGAGACGGACATGCGTAAGAAACACGGGCCGGTTTCGGTTTTGGCGGCATTATCGGCGGTCGTTTCGGTGAATTTCTGCGATCCGGCCGAGGCGGCGGATCTTGCGTCGTACAAGGCGGTCTATGATCTGGTACCCGGACCGATCTCCGGCCAATCGCCTTATGACGGGGTCGACGGACTGGTCACCCGGTCCGTCGAGCGGACCTGCGACGGATGGATCGTCGCCGAACATATGGTGATGCGGGTGCTGACCCGGGTCGGCGGCGTGATCGACCGGGATATCCGCTTTACCAGTTGGGAGTCCGAAGACGGCACCCGCTACAGGTTCGCCGCCAACATAAAGAGCGAGGCCGCGGGAGAAGACGAGACCCTGAAGGGCAATCTTGAGGTGCCGGAGGCCGGGGCCGGTGGCATTGCCCTGTTCTCCCAGCCCGAAGGCCGGAAGGTTACTTTGCCCGACAATACCTACCTTCCCGTGGGCCAGATTAAACGGCTGCTCACCGCCGCCGAGGCGGGGGAAAAACAAATCCAGATGCATGTCTTCGACGGTACCGAGGACGATGGACCGGAATTGATGTCCAGCGTGTTCACGGGCCGGATCGAAGCCGGCAAGGGCAAAGGGGCCCGGGGTGAATGGGGGCCGCTGGGCATGCAGGCGGGGTGGCGCGTATCGGCGGCGTTCTTTGATACCAAGACGAAGGGGGCGCAGGGAACGCCCAGCTTCGCCATGACCATGGAATTGCTGGACAACGGCCTGCCGCGGCGGTTGGAAATGGACCTGGGCGGGTTTGTCGTGGTGCAGGCCCTGCGCGAGGCGCGGCCCCTGCCGTCACCCGATTGCAATTAAGCCCGGCCGCCGGTCAGCCGGTCAGCAGGGGGCCGTGCATCCCTTGCGCGCCTTGGCGACCAATTCACGCAGGGTGGTCAGATCGACGGCGCCCGGCACCAGTTCATCGCCGATGATGAAGGCGGGGGTGCCGCGGATGTTCATGGTTTCCGCCAGCCGATGGTTGGCGTCGATCTCGGCCTTCACGGCGGCATCGTCCATGGTTTTGCGCAACTGGTCGGGATCGTAGCCCGCTTCCTTGCCGAGTTTCAGGATGCGGTCCTCGGGCAGGGCGCCGGCGGTGTTCATCATCGCCGTATGGAAGGTGAGATATTTGTCGGGGTCGATCTTCCAGGCGGCGAGGGCGGCCTGTGACGCCGTCAGGGAATCCGGACCCAGGATGGGGAACTCCTTGAACACCCAGCGCAGTTTCTTGTCGCTGTCCAAAATCTGCTGCATCAGCGGGGTGACCCGTTTGCAGTACCCGCAGCGGTAATCGAAGAACTCGACGATGGTCACGTCGCCTTTCGGATTACCCACGAAGGGTGCCCCCGGCGCGTTCAGCAGTGCATTCTTATGCGCCTTCACCGCTTCTTGCGCGCGTTGTTCCTGGGCCGCCTGTTCGCGCTGACGGAAGACCTGGATGGCTTCGACGATGACTTCGGGGTTTTCCAACAGGTAGTCGCGGACGATCTTTTCGATGGCGCCGCGGTCGGCATCGCTCATGGCGGCCTTGTCCTGGGCCTGGGCGGGCAGGCCGTGAAGGCCGAGGCCGATCAGTGCGGCGACGGCGGCAGAAGCCAGAAGTCCTTTGACCGGCAAGGCCGGAAAGCGAAGCGTCATGTTGGGTCCTTTCCAATTGGCTGCGCGCATAATGAGCCAGCGGCAGTCGGGGGGCAAGGTATGGGCGGGCCCGGCCGGGGCGTCGCCGATCACATATCCGTCAACGCATCAGACGCAGGTCCGAAACCAGCGCCGCGGGCACGGACATGCCCGTGTTTCGCCAGTCGCCGGGGACGGTCCGCGCCGCGACGAAAACGATCCGCGTATGGCTGGTCGACAGCCCGGGCCAGGCCCGGTCGTGCAGGGAAATCAAATCGACCCCTTCCTGCCACCGCTTGCCCAGGGATTCCGCACCGCCCCGGACCGTGTATCGGGCCGGGCGGTCGCCGTTGGGCATGTCCAGGCTGCCGCGCCTGAGCGCGCGCTGGTTCCACACCAGTTCCAAAACCCGCACACCGTCCGGCAAATCGCGGAGGGTCACGTCCTTCGGGTCCAGGGGGCGCGAGGTATCGGCGAAGCCGACGGCGATCCGGACCGGGTGATAGGCGCCCGGGTGGGGGGACATCTTCCATGACCAGGTCAGGTAGGGTGCGGCGAGAAGGTGTTGATCGATGCGCCGGCCGAGAATCAATTCATCCGACCCGGCGGTGATCAGGACGACCGGCAAACCTTCGTCGGTGGCCATGCGGGCGGTGTCGCCGGACGGCGTGCCGACGATCAGCCAGCGGTCCCCCGGATCGACCCCGGCGAACAGGGACGACGGGCCGAGGGTCGCCATGACCGATTGCATGTCACCGACGCGGCCGGGGCCTGAGGCGGTGACGCAACCGGCGAGGAGAGCGGCGACGGCCCCGGCGAGACAAGCCCCGCGTGCGGCCTTGAACCCTCTAGACGCCGCGCCGAAACGGCGGCGGAGCTGGGGGCCGCTCACTGATTTCTTCTGCGTTCTTGTTGAACCCGGGCGGCATTGACGATGTCCTTGGCGCGCAGCCATTCCCGGCTGCCGTCTTTGAAGGCGCGGGAAGCGACTTCGCCGTTGTAGATCGCTTTTTCCATCTCGCCGCGTAACAGCGCGGCTTCGGCATGGAAAAGCCGTGCCCGGGGTTCGTCGTTTTTCTTGTAATAAGCATTGCCCAGGAGTTGGTAGATACTTGGCGAGAACCGTTCGTAATGGGCGGCGAACTGCAGGTTCTCGATGGCGTCGTCGACCACCGCCGGATCGCCCGTCGCCAGTTCGACCCGCGCCAGTTCCATGCGCAGGAGATCCGATTTCGGCATCAGGTCCACGGCCTTGCGGTAGGCGGGGAGGGCCGCTTTGGCATCGCCGGTTTCGTATAGGCCCTGGCCCTTGACCTCGTGGAAGAAGGGGTCGTCGGGGAAATCGGCGATCAGGCTGTCGATGGCCTGTTTGAATTCATCCATGCGGACCAATTTGAAATAGGCGATCGCGCGGGCATATCGGGCGGCGACGCTGGTGTCTTCCGCCTTGTAGGTGCGTAACGCCCGGGCGGGGGTCATGAAGCCGATCAGCTTGGCCCGCATCCGCGCGTGCAGGGCGACCATTTCCGGATCGTCTGGCACGTTCGAATAGGGCGAACGGGCCACATGGGCTTCCAACGCATCGATACGTTCGGTCGTCAGCGGGTGGGTCAGGACATAAGGGTCGGGGCTGGCGTTGATCAGCAATTCGTTGGATCGCAGCTTGCCCATGAATTCCAGCAGGCCCTTGGTCGATTGATGCGTTCGGTCAAGGTAGGTCATGGCCGCCTGGTCGGCCGAGGCTTCATGCGTCCGGCTGTAGGCCAGGAAGGCGCGCTGCGCCATGCCCTGTCCGCCGCCCAGGATCGCAGCACCCGCATCGGGTGCGCCCGCCAACACGGCGGCACCGCCCAGGATCATTGAAAGGATCGTGGCGGCCGTCGCATTGGCCAGTTCCTCGTGCCGCCGGGCCAGGTGCCCACCGGCGATGTGGCCGGTTTCGTGCGCGATCACGCCGATCACCTGACCGGGGGTTTCGGCCCGGATCAAAAGACCTGTATTAATGAAAAGGTTCTGGCCGCCCGCGACAAAGGCGTTGAGTTGGTCGTCGTTTACGAGGTAGGTCTTAATGGACTGAGCGTTCAGCCCCGCGGCTTCGAAAACTGGTGTCGCGTAGGTGCGAATGATATTTTCAATCTCGACGTCCCGGATCATGGACAGGCCACGCGCCCAAGGCGCAGCCGACCAACCGCTTAGGCCGATGGCAAAAACGACGAGCAAGAACAACGGTTTAAAGATGCGGCTTTGCAAAATTTTCAGCGCCGGTCGGGACGCGGTTCCTCATGTTTCCGGGCTTGGTAAACGTAGTCTCGCACCGGGCCTCCGTCAATTGACCATGCCGATATTGATGACGGTTCTGGCGACCGGGCTTCTGGCCGGGTGCTCGGGCGGAATCGGGGGGTTGTTCGGTGGCGACAAGGACGAATCAACCAAGGCTCTGGGTGAATCCGGCTTTGTGCGCGGTTTCCTCGGCGGCGTCGCGGCGGACGATCCGCAGGTCGCGGTGGTTGGGCGGGATATCCTGTCGGCCGGCGGGTCTGCGGCCGACGCCGTGGCCGCGATGTATTTCACCCAGGCGGTCGTTAAACCGACGGACGCGGGATTGGGCGGCGGCGGCATTTGCGTCATTCGCGATACGATCAATCGGCGCAATGACGTCCTGTCGTTTCCGGCGGTCGCGCCCCGGGGCGGCGGTGTCGTCCCGATCCCGGGGAATCCGCGCGGCTTTGCCGTTTTGCATGCCCGCCTGGGGCACTTGAAATGGGCCGAGGTCCTGAAGCCGGCTGAAAACCTGGCGCGGTTCGGTGCCATCGTCTCGCGCGCGTTCGCTTCCGATCTGCGGGGGGCTGCCGGGCGCCTGTCGGAACAGCCTGACGCGGTGGCCCTATTTCGGAAACGCGGCGTAACGCATCTGGCGGATGAAGGCGACCGTATGGACCGCCTGCGTCTGGCGGGTGTGCTGGGGCGCTTGCGCGTGCGCGGTGTCGGTGATTTCTACCAGGGACAGCTGGCGCGGGATTTCGTCGAAGACGCCAATAGCCAGGGCGGGGCGGTCACGATCGAAGACATGCGCGCCTATCTGCCCGAAGTGCGCCCGGCCATCGTTTTGCCGTTCATTGAACGTACTGAATTTCTTATTCCTTCGCCGCCGATGCTGGGTGGGCCTTTGGCGGCCGATCTGATGGGAATCCTGATCCAGGGGCAATACGCCGAGGTGACCGACCCGGTCGAAAGCCTGCATATGTTCGCCGAAGCCGCCGCGACCGCCCAGGTTCGGCGGAACGACTGGCTGCGCAGCGACGGCCTGATTTCCAAACCGGCCTACTTCATCGCCGATCGCGAACGTCACACCGACATTGCCGACGACCTGGATGCCGACCGGCATACGGTTTCGGCGCCCGGCGCCGGCGCGATCGCCCTGCCGCCGGGTGCGACGGCATCCGGTCTGGTCGCGATCGACCCGAGCGGCTCCGCCGTCGCCTGCACGGTGTCGATGAACGGTGCCTTCGGGTCGGGCCGTGTGGCGCCGTCGTTGGGCTTCCTGTTCGCCCGGCCGGCGGGCCCGGACGCCTTGCCGCCGGTGACGGCGACGCCGATCCTGTTGGCCGCCGAATGGCGTTCCAAGCCGCAAGACGACCGCGCCTTCATGGCCGCCACGGTGACCGGCGGGCCCGGCGCGACCGAGGCTTTGGCCGACCTTATTCTACGTGTTGCGGGGCAAGGACAGCCGCTGGAAAGCGTATTGTCCGGCTTCCGCACATACTACGCCGAGGGCACTGACGCCCTGGTGATCGAGCCCGGCATTCCTGCCGACCGGCAAGCCGCCCTACGGGCGCGCGGCCATACCCTTCACCCCGCCAATTCGGGCGCGCGCATCAACGTGATTTATTGCGAAACCGGTGTGCCCTCGGACCTTCCTTCCTGTGCCGCCTTCGCCGACCCCCGCGGGTTCGGCTTGGGCGCCGTCGGAGACGGTTGAGGCGGGTCTTACGGAGCTTTTTATGACTTTGAAATCGTCTAAACGCGGCCAGGTGCCGCCATTTATCGTTATGGACGTCATGCGTGCCGCCGAGGAACGCGAGCGCGCCGGCGAACAAGTCCTGCATCTCGAGGTCGGCCAACCGGCGACCCGGGCGCCGAGCAAGGTAATCGAGGCCGCCCACGACGCGTTGAACACGGATGTCATCGGCTACACCAATGCCTTCGGTATCTGGGAGTTGCGTCAAGCCATTGCCGACCATTACGACGCGACCTACGGCGTCACCGTCGATCCCGAAGCCGTCGCCGTGACAACGGGGTCGTCCGGCGCCTTCGTATTGTCCTTCATGGCGGCCTTCGATCCCGGCGACCGCGTGGCGCTCGCCTCGCCGGGCTATCCGGCCTACCGCAATATCCTGACGGGCCTGGGGGTCGAAGTCGTGGACCTGCCGACGACCCTGGAAGACAACTTCCAGCCCACGGTGGCGCGTCTGCAGGCCCTGGACACGCCGCCGGACGGCCTGATCCTGGCCAGTCCGTCCAACCCCGCCGGCACCATGATCAGTCCCAAGGAAATGGAAGCCCTGGTCGTCTATTGTCATAAGAACGGGGTGCGGTTGATTTCCGATGAGATCTATCACGGCATCACATACGGCGCGCCGGGCGTGACGGCGCTGTCCCATACCCAGGACGCCATCATCATCAACAGCTTCTCGAAGTATTTTTCGATGACCGGCTGGCGCCTCGGTTGGATGATCGTGCCCGATGACCTTCATCGGACCATCGAATGCCTGGCCCAGAACCTCTTCATTTCGCCGCCGACGATCGCCCAGCAGGCGGGCCTTGCGGCGTTCGACTGCCGCGACGAACTGGAGGCCAACATCCGGCAGTACGCCCGCAGCCGGGAATTGCTGCTGGATAAATTACCGCAGGCCGGGTTTACACGCCTGGCTCCGGCCGAAGGGGCGTTCTTTATCTATGCCGATGTGTCGGAATTCACCGACGATTCCCGCGAGTTCTGCCGCCGTATGCTGGCCGAGACGGGCGTTGCGGCGACGCCCGGGGTCGATTTCGACCCGACCCGCGGTGCACGGTTCGTCCGCTTCTCATTTGCCGGCGACGAGGGCGAAATAGCCGAGGCCGCCGACCGTCTGATTACCTGGGGTTCATAGGCGGGCCCGGAAGATCACCCGGGATATCCACGCATTGGGTAATCGCGCCTGGAATATCCGAGAAAGAGCCGAACAAAAACGCCGGCGGGCAAGCCCCGCCGGCGTTTTTGTTTCTTAAACGTGCGGCCCGGATTTAGTCGGTCAGGCGATTCCACCAGCCGCGCCGGGTTTCCTTGTTCTCCGTGGAGCCGACCTCGATGACGACCGTCGTGGCGCTCTCCGCTTCTGCGTCGGCGTCATCGGCCGCAACAACCGGTTCCGGTTCGGGCATCGGCTCCGGTTCGGGCGTAGGCTCCGGCGGTGCAGCGGCCGTGTCCGGTTCGGCGGCGGCGTCCGTCGGCTGCTGCTCCGTGGCAACCGGGTCGGCGGCGCCGTTATCCTTCTTGGTCCGGCGACGGCGACGGGGTTTGGCCTCTACGGCGTCCTCGGTTCCTTCGCTGGATGCGGCGTCGGCGGTCGGTTCCGCCTCAGATTCGGCGTTTTCCGTGGCCTTCGCCGATTTCCGGGGGCGTCGCGTCCGCGTCCGCTTGGGTTTTTCCTCGGTCTCCGGGGCCGCGTCGGTTGCGGCCTCTTCCGAGGCGTCGGCAGCCGGTTCGGCGGCTTCCGCCGTTTCTACCGGTGCGGCGTCGTCCGACGGCGTATCGCCGTCGTCCTGATTGTCGCCACCGGCGTCGGAGGAGGCATCGGGCGCCTGCGGGTCTTCGCCCTCGGCGTTCTGCGCGGCCTGGGCATCGTCGTTGTTGCGCCGCCGCCGCCGGCCACCGCGCCGGCCACGCCGCCGCCGTTTGGGCTTATCCTCATCGGATTGTTCGCCGCCGGCGTCGCGTTGGTCGCTGGCGCCATCGGTATCGCCGTCGGAGGCGTCATCGGACGTATCCTCGTTCTGATCGTCCGCCCGCACGTCCTGCGTATCGTTGACGTCGCCTTCGCCGCCGCGTTTCCGGCGGCCACGCCGCCGCCGTCGACGGCGGCCGCCGTCTTCCTCGGATTTTTCTTCGTCGCTTTCGCCTTGGGCTTCGACCGCGGTTTCCACGGCGCCGTCGGCCTTGACCCGGTCCAGACGGTGGTCCGGCGGGATCAGGTTGTCGTCGGCTTCGATCCGGATGGTCAGATCGAAGCGCTGTTCCATGTCGGCGATGGCCGGCCGCTTGTTGTTGAACAGGTAGAGTGCCACCATCGTCGGGGTGTAGAGCGTGAGCTGCTTGGAGCGGCCTTTCTGTCCTTCTTCACCCAGGACGCGGAGCATCTGCAGGGCCGTGCTTTCCGTCGACCGGCGCACGCCCGTGCCGCCGCAATGGGGGCAGGATTCGAAGCTGGTCTCGTGCAGGGAGGGGCGTAGGCGCTGACGCGACAATTCCAACAGACCGAAGGGGCTGATGCGGCCGATCTGAATGCGTGCGCGGTCGTTGCGCATGGCATCCTTCAGGGCACGTTCGACCTTGGTCTGGTTGCGGTTGACCTCCATGTCGATGAAGTCGATGACGATCAGACCGGCCAGGTCGCGCAGGCGCAATTGGCGGGCGATCTCCTCGGCCGCTTCGATATTGGTCTTGAGCGCCGTCTCCTCGATGTTGCGCTCCTTGGTCGCGCGGCCCGAGTTGACGTCGATCGAGACCAGGGCTTCCGTCGGGTTGATGACGATGTAGCCGCCCGAGCGCAGTTGGACTTCCGGCTCGTGCATGGAATCCATCTGGCTTTCGACCTGGAACTGCTGGAAGACCGGGATCGCCCCTTCTTCCTGAGGCTGGACCTTCTTGGCGTGGCTCGGGATAAGGAGCTTCATGAAGTCCTTGGCCGCGCGGTAGGCATCGCCGCCCTGAACGATGATCTCCTCGATATCCTTGGTATAGAGGTCGCGGATCGCGCGTTTGACGATGTCGCCTTCCTCATGGACCAGCGACGGTGCGATGGATTGCAGGGTCTTTTCCCTGACCTCGCCCCACAGCCGCAGGAGGTAGTCGTAATCGCGCCGGATTTCGGCCTTGGTGCGCTTGGACCCGGCCGTGCGGACGATCACCGCCATACCCTGGGGAATGTTCATTTCTCCCAGAATCTGTTTCAGCTTCTTGCGGTCGGCCGATTGCGCGATCTTGCGCGAAATGCCGCCGCCGCGCGCCGTGTTGGGCATCAGCACGCAATAGCGGCCGGCAAGCGAGAGGTAGGTGGTCAGCGCCGCACCCTTGTTGCCGCGCTCTTCCTTGACGACCTGAACCAGCAGGATCTGGCGCCGTTTGATGACCTCTTGAATCTTGTACTGACGGCGCAGGTTGACCGGACGGCGGACGGGGATTTCCTCGTCTTCGCCGCCGAGAACCTCGACGCCTTCGCCGCCGTTCTCGTCGTCTTCGTCGCCGGCTTTGGCTTCTTCTTCCTGATGCTCGGCGACGAGCGCTTCCCGGTCGGCGATCGGAATCTGGTAGTAGTCGGGATGGATTTCGTTAAAGGCGAGGAAGCCGTGCCGGTTTCCGCCGTAGTCCACGAAGCAAGCCTGCAACGACGGTTCGACCCGCGTCACCTTGGCCAGATAGATATTACCCTTTAGTTGCTTGCGTGACTCCGACTCGACATCAAATTCTTCCAGGCGATGGCCGTTTGCGATCACAACCCGGGTCTCTTCCGGGTGGGATGCATCGATAAGCATTCTCTTGGTTGACATTAAAACTGGGTCTCCAGTGCCCGGCGGCGCGCGTATTCGCCGGTGCCGGCAGGAAGCGGTTCCGCCGCGGGGCACTTCTCTGGGGTGTTAAGCCGGCCGCGCGCACAGAACCCCGGGCGTTCGACACCGCCGAATTCGAGATCGTCGAATTCGGCGCGGACGAAAGCGCCACAAACTTTTCAGGAGTCTGTACGGCGATTGCCAGCATCAATATTCCTTTACGAGGCCGGCCCCGTTCTAGGCAGGGGCGGACCTGATTTGGACAACTCGGGCGCCGCCGGCGGGTGCCTAGACATCGCGTCATCTAGGGGATTTCCCCCAGGTCTGCGGTTTCGGCTTCGGCGGAACCATTCCTGGCCCGGCCCCTGGATATCCGGGGTCGCGGGCTGGTGGAATTCTTCGCCTCCTAACATAGACATAGACGGTGTCTTCCACAACGTTGTTTATGCCTTCGGGGCGGATAGGCGCCTGGGATCGCTGATGAAATTGACCGGGATACTTTTCGGAACGGCGAATCGAGAAAAAAGCGGACGGAATCAAAGGATTACCGTAAAATGCCAGCGCCATGACAGCGAACTCGAACAGCCAGGCCGCGGCACAAGGCGAATGACCGAACGATCGACTCAGCAAACCGTCGGAAAAGGCGGGGCAAAACGCCTTTGGGCCCTGGTTTTCAGCGCCTTATGCCTGATCGCCCTGGCCCTCGGCCCGGTCCAGACAGCGCGCGCCGCCGATGCGGTGGTGATGGACCTGCGGGCGGGGATCGGTGCGGACAATGCCCGATTCGCCCTGCATTTGGACCGGCGGGTGGCGTTCCGCATGTTTACCTTGGCCGAACCCTACCGTGTCGTCGTGGACTTGCCCGAGGTCGGCTGGCGCCTTCCGGCGAAGCCGCTGCCACGCAAACAAGGGGTGTTTTCCAGCCTGCGTTACGGCTTGTTCCAGCCGGGCAATTCGCGGATCGTCTTTGAATTCGTTCAGCCGGTGAGGATCAGCGATGCCTACGTCACGCGGGGGAACGGGTCGGCGGCGTATGAATTGGTGATCGAGACCGCCCGCACCAGTCACAGCAATTTCCTGGCCTCCGTCGCCAAACCGCCGCGCGAGATCGCGGGCTTACGGTCGCGTGATGCGGTCGCCCAATCGAAACAACCGGCCCGGCAGGCGGCTCCGTCGGAAGCGACGAAAAGCCGCCTGGAATCCTTGGCGCGGCGTACGGCCGCTCTGGTCTCGCCGGCCAATGCCGCGCCCCGTGCGCCGAAACCGGCGGCGGGCACGGCGGAAACCTTGCCGCCGCACATCGCGGCCCAGATCGAACAGGCGAATTTCCTGCCGATGCCGCCGCGCCGTCCGGGCTCCATGCCGCTGGCCGCACGGCCGCTGGTCGTCATTGATCCGGGGCACGGGGGCGTCGACCCGGGCGCGCAGAGCCGCCACGGGATTTACGAAAAACACGTCGTTCTGGCTCTGTCGCGGGAAATTCGCCGCCAATTGATCGCAACCCGGCGGTTCCGTGCCGAGATGACCCGCGACCGCGACATCTTCATTCGTCTGCGCGACCGCACGGCCATCGCCCGCAAGAAGGGCGCGGATATGTTCATTTCCGTGCATGCCGATTCCATCCGCAACAGCAAGGTGTCGGGCCCGTCGGTCTATACCCTGTCGGAAAAGGCGTCGGATAAGGAAGCCGCCGAACTGGCCGAGCGGGAAAACAAGGCCGATCTGATCGCCGGCATGGACTTGACCCATGAAAACGCCGACGTCGCCAATATCCTGATCGACCTGGCGCAGCGGGAATCGATGAACCAGTCGGCGCGCTTCGCCGGAATTCTGGTCCGCGAATTGGGCAACCAGACGGAGGTCTTGCCGCGCCCCCATCGTTTCGCCGGTTTCGCCGTGCTCAAGGCGCCGGACCTGCCGTCGGTCCTGGTCGAAACGGGGTTCCTTTCCAACCGAGACGATGAACGGCGCCTGACCAGCAAGGCCTACCGCCGTAAACTCGCGGGTGCCATCGTCGCCGCCATCGACCGGTATTTCGGTACGGTCGAACAGGCCAAAGTCCGCCACCCCTAGGTGGGCCTAGCGCTGGCGCCATAATTTGTTCATAAACCCCTGGAAATGTAGGATGAACAGGTCGCGAGCGACCATCGCACCGGATCGTCCGGGCGGGGGATTGAATAACGGCCGACCCAACGGTCCCGCCAACGGAAAGCAGCGCACCCAATGATCCGCCTGTTGTCGTCGATTATCGGACTGATTGTCATCTGCGCTGTCATCGGCGGGGCGGGGCTGCTCTATGTGCTCTATACCTACGGCCAGGATCTGCCCGATTACCGGCAATTGGCCAATTACGAGCCACCGGTGATGACCCGGGTGCATGCAGGCGACGGCCAGCTGTTGGCCGAATTCGCCAAGCAGAAGCGCGTCTTCGTGCCCATCGAGGCAATTCCCAAACGGGTCATCAATGCCTTCCTGTCGGCAGAGGACAAGACGTTCTACGAACATCCGGGCATCGATATTCCGGGTGTCGTCGCCGCGGCGCTTCGGAATCTTAAGAACATCGGGTCGTCCCGGCGGCCGGTCGGCGCCTCGACCATTACCCAGCAGGTTGCGAAGAACTTCCTTCTGACCAACGAGGTCTCGCTTGCCCGCAAGGTCAAGGAAGCGATCCTCGCCTTCCGGATGGAACGCGCCTTCACCAAGGACCGCATCCTCGAACTGTACCTGAACGAGATATATCTCGGTCTCGGGTCCTACGGGGTCGCGGCGGCGGCATTGAACTATTTCAACAAGTCGATGGACGAATTGTCCGTGGCCGAAGCGGCCTATCTGGCGGCCCTGCCGAAAGCGCCCAACAACTACCACCCGGTCCGCCAGCTCGAAGCGGCCCAGGCGCGCCGCGACTGGGTCGTCAATCGCATGCTGGAAGACGGCCTGATCACCGACGAGCAGGCCAAGCAGGCCTGGACCGAGCCCCTGGCGGTCGCCCAGCGCATCGATACCGATTTTGTCGAAGCCGATTATTTCGCCGAGGAAGTGCGGCGTGAGCTGCTGGAGCAATACGGCGAGGATCAGTTGTACAACGGCGGGCTCTCCGTGCGGACGACGGTCGACCCCCGGTTGCAGAAGATCGCCGAGAAGGCGCTGCGTGACGGGTTGGAAAACTTCGACCGCCGCGTCCGCGCCTGGCGCGGTGCGCTGGGCCGGGTGCCCGACGGCGTGAGCTTTACCGGCGCGCCCGAATGGCGCTCGATCCTGAGCCAGTTCAAGGCGCCCAAGGGCCTGGAGCATCACCGCATCGCCATCGTCACCGCCGTCGACGGCGAGGCGGCGAAACTGGGCTTCATCGACGGCAGTGCCGGGCGGTTGCCGATGAGCCAGATGTCCTGGGCCCGGCGGCGGATCGACGAAGACACCTGGGCGCCCCGGCCCAAACGGCCCGCCGACGTGGTCGTGCCGGGCGACATCATCGCCGTCAGCCTGGAAGAAGAGGACGACAGCGGAAAGCCGCTGCCTGCGGATACCTACGCCCTGCGCCAGATGCCGGAAGTCCAGGGCGGGATCGTCGCGATGGACCCGCATACGGGGCGCGTGCTGGCCATGGTCGGCGGATATTCGTTCCAGATAAACCAGTTCAACCGGGCGACCCAGGCCTGGCGTCAGCCGGGCTCGGCCGTCAAACCTTTCGTCTACATGGCGGCGCTGGAGGCCGGATACACCCCGGCGACCCGCATTCTCGACGCACCCTTCGTCGTCGATCAGGGGCCCGGCCTGCCGAAATGGCGGCCCGGCAACTACACCAAGAAATTCTACGGCCCGTCGACCATGCGGCTGGGGATCGAAAAATCGCGCAACCTGATGACCGTGCGCCTGGCCCAGACCGTGGGCATGGAGAAAGTCTGCAAGGAGGTCGAGGCCTTCGGCATCGTCGACCATCTGCCGCGCGCCTTGTCCATGTCCTTGGGGGCCGGGGAGACGACGTTGCTGCGTCTGACCACGGCCTACGCCATGTTGGTCAACGGCGGCAAAAGGGTGGTGCCGACGCTGATCGACCGGATTCAGGACCGCAAGGGCCGCACCGTGTTCCGCCACGACAACCGGCCCTGTCCGCAATGCCGGACGGGGGCCTGGACGGGTGCTGAAGAGGTGCCCGCCGTGCCCGACACGCGCGAACAGGTCGCCGAGGCGGCCAGCGCCTATCAGATGGTCTCCATGCTGGAAGGTGTGGTGAAACGCGGCACCGGCGTGCGCATCGGCCGGCAAATCCACAAACCGCTCGCCGGAAAGACAGGCACCACCAACGCCAACCGCGACGCCTGGTTCGTCGGCTTCGCGCCCGATTTGGCGGTCGGCGTCTTCGTCGGCTACGACACGCCGGAAACGCTGGGCCGGCGCGAGACGGGCTCCTCCGTCGCGGCCCCCATCTTCTCGCAATTCATGAAACAGGCCCTGAAGAACACCCCGGCCATTCCGTTCCGCGTGCCGCCGGGCATCCGCCTGGTGCGGGTCGATGTGCATACGGGGCTGCCGGCCCTGATCGGCCAGACGGAAGACGTGATCTGGGAAAGCTTCAAGGCCGGTGCCGTGCCGAATGAGGATACGGAAGTCATCTCCGCCGGCCAGGGCATGGCGGGTGGCGGCGATACAACGTCACAGCCCTTCGGGGGGACCGGCGGGCTCTATTGATTCGGGCTCTATTGATTGGCGCGGGCGCTTTCGCTACAAACCACTCCCGCCTGACTGTTTCCCCGCAACGAAAGCCCCCTATCCGCCATGCGCGCCGAAATTGAATCCACCGTCCAGGACATCAAGCAGTCATTGGAACTGCTGAGGAGGCATCTTTGACTACGATGATGCCGTTCTCAAACTCCAGGAACTGAACGCCCAGGCGGAAAGCCCCGAACTCTGGAACGACCCGGACAAGGCCCAGGCTCTGATGCGCGAGCGCAACCGCCTGGAATCCGGGATCAAGGCGATCGACGAGATCTCCCAGGAACTGACCGATAGCATCGACCTGATCGAATTGGGCGAGGCTGAGGAAGATGCCGAAGTCGTGGCCGAGGCCGAAGCGACCTTGACGGCCCTTAAGGGCCGCACGGCGGCGGCGGAACTGGAAACGCTGCTGTCCGGCGAGGCCGACGCCAACGACTGCTACCTCGAAGTCCACGCCGGGGCCGGCGGCACCGAGGCCCAGGACTGGGCGGAAATGCTGCTCCGCATGTATGCGCGCTGGGCCGAGGCCCATGGCTACAAGGTCGAATGGCTGGAAGAAAGCCCGGGCGAAGAGGCCGGCATCAAATCGGCGACCTTGAAGATTTCCGGTCATAACGCCTATGGCTGGATGAAGACGGAATCGGGCGTCCATCGTCTGGTCCGCATCTCGCCCTATGATTCAAGTGCCCGGCGGCACACCAGTTTTTCATCGGCCTGGGTCTATCCGGTGATCGACGACACCATCGAGGTCGTCATCGAGGACAAGGACCTGCGCATCGATACCTACCGGGCGTCGGGTGCCGGCGGTCAGCACGTCAACAAGACCGACAGCGCCATCCGCATCACTCACCTGCCGACGAATATCGTCGTGCAATGCCAGAACGACCGGTCGCAGCATAAGAACCGGGCCCAGGCCTTCGCCATGCTGAAGGCGCGGCTTTATGAATTCGAATTGCGCAAGCGCGAGGAAGAGGCCGCCGCCCAGGCCGAAAGCAAGACCGACATCGGCTGGGGTCATCAGATCCGGTCCTACGTCCTGCAGCCCTACCAGATGGTCAAGGACCTGCGGACCAACGTGGAGACGTCCAACACGCAAGGCGTGCTCGACGGCGATCTGGACCAGTTCATGGCCGCCGCCCTGGCCCAAAGGGTGAAGGGCTCCGAAGCCGAAGCGGGCTAAGCCCGGTAGTCCGCTATTGGATGATCAGATCCTTGAACAGGATCGTATGCGCCTTGACCGGGGCGATTGCGAAATTGATGACGTTCAGCAATTCGAAGCGCAGGCGCTCCGAGCCTTCCTTGCCGATCACGTCCTTGTATTCCAGGTCGCGCAGCTGGGTTTTGATGTTGTCGACGATCACCGCGACCTTGTCCTCGTCCATCAGGACGGGAAGGTCTTTCTCGTTCACCTGAACGATCAGGTTCAGTTTGATGAAATGATCGCGGCGGCCGACCTTTTTCAGGTCGGTGCGAATTTCCGGCAGGGGGTGGGTGACCGGTTTGCCGATCTCCAATTCGACCTCGGTGATCGCGGGCTTGCCGAACACGGCCTCTGTCGCGCCGAACAGATGGGCCACGAAGCCGCCGCCGAACAGGATC
>NZRL01000071.1 GCA_002696205.1 Rhodospirillaceae bacterium
ATGCGGGCGAGGTAGGTTTCGACCTTGTCTTCATAGGCCAGCCCGTCGTCGCCCGAGGAAAATTCGAGAAACTGCGCGATGTCGGTCCCCGCGACGAAGGCCTTGCCCCCTTCGCCCCGGAACACGGCGACCCGCACGGTCGGATCGTTCATGATCTCGTCGCAGGCCGCGGCCATGCCTTCGTACATGGTCCAGGTCATGGCGTTGCGGGCATGGGGGCGGTCGAAAATCAAATGGGCGACGGCGCCGTCACGGCGCAGATGCACGGCGCCTTGGTCGTCTGCGGGGCTGGTCATGGTTGAATGTTCCGTTCTTTTGGTTGGCGGATGATTTTGATCGGCGGGCATCCTACCTCAGGCATTCCCGGCGTCCCACCCCATGCGTGCCCCGGGCCGGGCGATTTATCCTGACCGTGCCGACGACGACGGGCTAGAATGCCGCCATGAAAGCAGGAAATCAGACAACCGGCGCGCGTCTGCGGGTCGTTCTGGCCCCCGACGTCGCCATCGGCCCGGGGAAAGCCGACCTTTTGGAAGGGGTCGGCGAGACCGGTTCCATCGCCGCCGCCGGGCGGCGCCTCGGCATGAGCTATAAGAAAGCCTGGGGCCTGATCGAGGCGTTGAACGGCCAATTCGGCACACCGTTGGTCGCGACCTCGCGCGGCGGCAGCCGCCGGGGCGGCGCCGAACTGACCGATCTCGGCCAGAAGGTGCTGGACCAATACCGCGCCATGGAAGCCAAGACCGAAAAGGCCATCGCCGGAGACATTGCCGGAATGCGCAAGCTTTTGTCGGAGACCGCCGAGCCGGAATGACCTGCATCGAGACGGCCGGGCTTGCCATTCCCGGATTTGCGCGATAATTTCCGATATGTCCTATTTGTCCTATCGGAATACATATCCATGCGCCTCCCCCGTATCTTGCTGACCCGCCGACTGTCGACCCTTTCCGCTGTAACCCTCCTGGCGGTCGCCGCCATCCTGTCCACCGGCGGCGCACGGGCAGGCGAGGTCAAGATCGCGGTCGCGGCCAACTTCACCCAGGCGGCGAAAGACATCGCCCTCCTGTTCGAACGGGAAACCGGCCATAAGGTGGTTCTCAGCTTCGGTTCGACCGGGCAGATTTATACCCAGATCGCCAAGGGCGCGCCGTTCGAGGTCTTTCTCGCCGCCGACCGGGCGCGCCCGCAAAAAGCCGGTACCGAGGGCCTGGGCATCGAGCAGACCCGGTTCACCTACGCCACCGGCAAGATCGTGCTGTACAGCCGTAACGCCGATCTCATCGAAGGCCCCAGCACGCTCAAGAAGGACGGGTTTTCCAAGATCGCCATCGCCAACCCGGTGACCGCCCCCTACGGCGCCGCCGCCGTCCAGGCGATGGAGAAACTGGGTGTCTATGCGGCCCTGAAGGACAAAATCGTCCAAGGCAACAACATCGCCCAGACCCATCAGTTCGTGCAGTCGGGCAACGCCGAACTCGGCTTCGTCGCCTTCTCGCAGATCGCCACCCATGACGAAGGCTCGCGCTGGCCGGTGCCGCAAACCCTCTACACCCCGATCGCCCAGGACGCGATCCTGCTGACGGTCGGTAAGGACAATCCGGCCGCCCGTGCCTTCCTCCGATTCCTCGGCGGCCCCGCCGCCAACAAGGTGAAGGAGGCATTCGGTTACGGCGTGGGGGAGCCCCCGAAGACCCGGCCTGATGCCTGACCTTTCCGGTCTCTGGCCGCCGATCCGCCTGACCCTGGAATTGGCCTCGGTCACGACCATCGCCCTTTTGATCATCGGCACACCCATCGCCTGGTGGCTGGCCCGCTCGAAAGCGCGGTGGAAAGAAGCGGTCGCCGCGGTCGTCGCGCTGCCGCTGGTCCTGCCGCCGACGGTGTTGGGCTTCTATCTGTTGGTCGCCATGGGGCCGGACGGGCCCGGCGGCTGGCTCGCCGGCCTTTGGGGCGAACGGTCGCTCGCCTTCACCTTTGAGGGCCTGGTGATCGGCTCCGTGTTCTATTCCATGCCCTTCGTCGTGCAGCCGATCCGCAATGCCTTCGAAGCCTTCGGCGACCGCCCGTTGGAGGTCGCGGCAACCCTGCACGCCTCGCCCTGGGATGCCTTCTGGTCCGTCGCATTGCCCCTGGCCCGGCCCGGATTCCTTACCGGCGCCGTCCTCGGCTTCGCCCATACGGTCGGCGAATTCGGCGTCGTGCTGATGATCGGCGGCAACATTCCGGGCGAGACCAAGGTGCTGTCCGTCGCGATCTACGATTTCGTCGAAACCCTGCGCTGGACCGAAGCCCATATCCTGGCCGGCGGCATGCTGATCTTCGCCTTCGTCGTCATCCTGTCGATGATGCTGATCGAAAAACGCCTAGGGAAACCGCAGCCGTGACCGAGGATGCCGGTGTCATTGACGCGGCCTTCGCCGGGCGCATCGGCGGGTTCGATCTGAACGTCGATTTCCAGGCGCCCCTTTCCGGCGTGACCGCCCTGTTCGGGGCATCCGGATGTGGCAAGACAACGATCCTGCGCTGTATCGCGGGCCTCCACCGCATGCCCGGGCGGCTGTCCGTCGGCGGGCGGGCCTGGCAGGACGATGTCGCAGGCACCTTCCGCCCGGCCCATAAACGGCGGGTCGGCTACGTCTTTCAGGAACCGTCGCTGTTTCCGCATCTGACCGTGCGCGGCAATCTGACCTATGGCGCCAAGCGCGCGCCCCGCGACGGCAACGGCACGCCCCCCGTCGATTTCGATCAGGTCGTCGATTTGCTCGGCATCGGCGGATTGCTGGACCGCGCGCCGATCAAGCTTTCCGGTGGCGAACGCCAGAGGGTCGCCGTCGGCCGGGCTCTATTGGCCGAGCCCCGTCTGTTGCTGATGGACGAACCCCTTTCGGCGCTCGATCGCTCGACCAAGGAAGAAATCCTCAGTTATTTCGAAGCCCTGCACCAGGAACTGAACATTCCCATTCTGTATGTCAGTCATGACATCGCCGAGGTCACGCGCCTGGCCGACCGCATGGTCGTGCTGTCGCGCGGCGGCAAGGTCGCCGACGGCCCGGTCGGCGAGATACTGGAACGCCTGGACCTGCAACCCATGACCGGCCGATTCGAGGCCGGGGTAATGTTGACCGCCACCGTCGCGGGCCAGGATCGGGAGTTCAGCCTGACCCGCCTGGATCATCACGGCCAGACCCTGGCGATCCCGGCGATCGATGCGCCGGACGGCACGACCTTGCGCCTGCGCGTGCGGGCACGGGACGTCTCGCTCGCCATCCATCCGCCGACCGGCATTTCCATCCGGAACGTATTGGCGGGCGCGGTCGTGGAAATCCGCGAAGAGCCGGATACCGCCTTCGCCGAGACCTTGATCGACATCGGCGGCGGGCGCCTGCGCGCCCGCATCACCCGCCATTCGGTGGCCGACCTGGAGCTGGCGCCGGGAAAACCGGTCTACGCCCTGATCAAAAGCATTACCTTCGACCGGCGCTCGCTCGGATAAACGCCGCATGGACGGACTGGCGCCACCCTCTCCTTCCCGCTAGGAATATGGGAACGGAAGGATGAACCCTTGAAAGACTGGAATTCACGCTACGCCAAGGCCGGAACGGATGCGGGAACCCGCATGTTCGGCACGCAACCCTGCGAATACCTGCGCGAGGTTCTGGCCCGCACGGACGTCGCCCCGCGCACGGCCCTTTGTCTGGGCGACGGCGACGGGCGCAACGGCACCTGGCTGGCGGCCCAGGGGATCGCCGTGACGGCGGTGGACCTCTCCGACGTGGCGACGGATCATGCCCGGCATCACGACGCCGCCGCCGGGGTGACGGTCGAGCGCATCGTTGCAGACCTGGCCGATTGGACGCCCGACGCCGGACGCACCTGGGACGCGGTCTTTCTGATGTACCTGCAATGCGAGAACGCGGTGCGCCTGCGGGCCGCCCGGGTCGGGGCGGACGCCTTGACGCCCGGCGGCTGGTTCGTCGCCGAAGGTTTCGCCCCGGCCGGCGCCGGTGGGACCAGCATGGGCCCGGACAACCCGGACCTGCTTTACGAGATGACGGGCTTTCTGGACATCCTCCAGGACCTGGACGTTCTGGAAGCACTCAAGGGCCGCATCCGCGTCAACGAAGGCACCCGCCACCGGGGCGAGGCGCGGGTCGCGCGACTGTTGCTGCGCCGCCCGGAAGGTCCCTAGAGAAGCTTCAGCCGAAGATCTTCACCGGCAGCCAGGTCGCCAGACTGGGAAACGACCAGACCAGGATCAGGCAAAGCAACTGAATCCCGACGAAGGGGGCGACCCCTTTGTAGATATCCAGGGTCGGGATGTGTTCTCGGGCGACGCTTTTGAAATAGAACAGCGAGAACCCGAAGGGCGGCGTCATGAAACTGGCCTGCAGGTTCACCGCGATCATCACGCCCAGCCAGATCGGATCGATCGACAGGGCGAACAGGGCGGGTGCCGTCAACGGCACCACGATGAAGATGATCTCGAACGTATCCAGGAAGAAGCCCAGCACGAAGATCACAGCCATGACCGCCAGCATGGCGCCCAATTCGCCGCCCGGCAGGCCGGTCAGGACCTCCTTGACCAGTTCGTCCCCGCCCAGGCGGGCGAAGATCAGGCTGAACAGGGTCGCGCCGAAGAAGATCAGAAAGACCATGACGGTCAGCTTGACCGACGAATCGACCGCCGCCCCGGCCAGTTTAGTGAACGCCGCCCGCTGCTTGGTGAAGGCGACGATGACGGCGCCCAGGGACAGCACGGAGACGACCGTGAGAATGCCGAGCGCCCCGAACAAGACGCCCGACAGGGCGAGGGCGATGAAAACGGCGGCCCAGAATTTCAGCAGCATGGGGGCCTTCGCCGGGTCCATTTCCGCTTCCACGTCGGCGCCGGACAGGGCGATCTTGATGGCGGCGAGCAGAAGGGCCCCGACCGCCCCGACGGAGGCCGACTCGGTCGGCGTCGCCAGGCCGATCAGGATCGAGCCCAAAACGGCGATGATCAGGAACAGCGCCGGGATGATCGCGACCGCGAGCTTGGCGCCCTCGCCCTTCGCACCCGGCGCCGCCGATTTCAGCGGCGGGCAGGCCGACGGGCGGATCAGCGCCACCACGATCATGAACAGGATATAGAGAGACGACAGCAGCAAACCCGGGATCAGCGCCCCGGCGAACAGATCACCGACCGACAGGGGCCGCGGCGCGAAATTGCCGAGCGCCATCTGGGTCTGGGTATAAGACGCCTCCAGAATCACCGCGAGGAAGATCAGAACGACCGACGGCGGGATGATCGTGCCCAAGGTTCCCGAACAGCAGACGATGCCGGAGATCAGGCGTTTGTCGTATCCGGCCTTGAGCATGGTCGGCAGGGTGATCAGGCCCAGGGTGACGATGGTCGCGCCGACCACGCCCGTGCAGGCCGCCAACAGCGTGCCGACCACGATGATGGCGATACCCAAGCCCCCCCGCACCCGGGACAGGAACCGCCCCATGCTGGTGATCAGGTCGGCGGCGATGCCGGACCGTTCCAATACCATCCCCATCAGGATGAAGTACGGCACGGCGATCAGCGCTTCGTTCTTCAAGATTCCGTAGAACCGGGACGGAATGGCGTTCAGGTAGCTCGGGTCGAGCACGCCCGTGACGATCCCGGCGACCGCGAACAGAACCGCGACACCCCCGATCGTGAAGGCGACCGGAAAGCCGATCATCAGTGCGCCGGTCAGGACGGCAAGCATCAGGACACTGAGAATTTCACCCATCAGGATGGGGTCCATTAGGCACCCTCCCGACCGGTTTCACCGCCCGGAGCCGTGCCGTCCCGCACCAACAGGAAATTCCGGACCAGACTGACCACCGTCTGAAAGGAGATACAGAAGGTCAACAGCAGGATCATGCCCTTGAGGACATAGAGTGCGGGCATGCCGCTGGGATGGGGCGAGGTTTCGTTCATGCGGATGGACATCATCACGAACGGCCAGGAATAGATGGCAACGGCGCAAAGGAAGGGGAGGAGGAACAGGACCGTTCCGACAAGATCGATCAGAGCCCGCACCCGGAGGGAGAACCGCTCATAAAGAACATCAACGCGGACCAGGGCATCTTCGCGGTAGGCATAGGCGGCGGCCAGGGCGATGGCCATGGCGTTGGCCCAGATATAGCTTTCGTTCAGCCAGATATAGGTGATCCCAAGGGCGTAGCGCATATAGAGCGTCGCGAAACACACCAGCACGGAGATCAGGGCAAAGACCTTCGCGACGGCGCCGAGCGTTCCGGTGATTCGGTCGGCGGTGCGCAACAGACTATTCATGGTCTACCCACATCTCAGTTGGGCCGCATGGCAGGTTGGCCATATCTCAGTCAGGAAGGTAGCGGCGCGATCGCCGGCGGGACAAGCCTGCCGTGATCGCGCCGCGACCGGCTTTAAGAAGGGAACGGATAGTCCATGGCGCGCGCCTGATAGAACGCCATCTCGCTGACTTCCGTGTGGCTTTTCAGTTGCGACCGCGCACCGACGTAGGAATCCCAGATCTTCTGGCCCAGGGCGTCCAGCTTGTCGCGCTCGGCCGTGAGCACCTCGCCCGACGCCTTACCGAGACCCGCGATGACCTCGTCCGGCAGGCGCAGGAACTTGACGCCGTGCTTTTCGACCATGGTCTTGCTTGCCTGGGAATTGATCCATTTGTATTCGGCCATCATGTCCTCGTGGGCCGCCTGGCAGGCGACGTCGACGATCTTCTGCAGGGTCGGCTCCAAGGCATCGTATTTGGCCTTGTTGACGACCACTTCCTGCACCGGGCCGGGCTCGTGGATGCCGGGGTACATGACGAAGGGGGCCGCCTGATAGAAGCCGAGGGCCAGATCGTTTGCCGGGCCGGTAAACTCGGCGGCATCGATCGTGCCCGTCTGCAGGGCCGTGTAGATTTCGCCCCCCGGAAGAGACAACGCCTGAGCGCCGAGCTTGCGGATGACGTCGCCGCCGAGACCCGGCATGCGCATCTTCAGGCCCTGCATGTCGCTGAGCGATGTAATGGGCTTGCGGAACCAGCCGAAGATGTTGCTGCCGATGTTGCCGACGGCGTAGGACCGCACACCGAACTGGGCCGACAACTCGTCCCAAAGGGCCTGCCCACCGCCGTAATGGAGCCAGGAGATATGTTCGGCATAGGTCATGCCGAAAGGCACACCGAAGAAATAGGCGAAGGCGCGGTGCTTACCCATGTTGAAGCCCGCGATGTCATGGCCCATTTCGGCCGTGCCGGACTGGACCGCATCGAAACACTGGTTGGGGGGGACAAGCTCGCCGCCGGCAAAGACCTTCACGCTGATCTTGCCCTCGGTCATTTCAGTGATGCGCTTCGCCAGGTTTTCGGCGCCGGTGCCGAGGCCCGGCAGGCCCTTGGGCCAGGCCGTGACCATGCGCCATTGCACGCGGCCCTGGGAAATCGCCGGTTTGGGAAATGCGGAGGCGGCCGCCGCGCTCGCCGTCGCTACGGCGGTGGTCGCCAAAAACTTGCGTCTGTTCATGAGGCTCTCCGTTTCGTTAGTTGGCCACAACTACACGGATGAGACCTCCCAATCGGTGGTTATTTGTTCTTCTGTTCGTCGAAGATTTTGATTTCGTTGGTCGTATTGTCGGTCATTGCCATGGTGTCGAAGTAGGTGATCTTCGGATAGGCGTTGTACCGTTCGATGATCCCGTTCAGCCAAGGGCCGGAATAGAAGGCCCGCGCGGCCGCCAGGTTCTCCCAGAGGTAGACACCGCCGGCGTCGCCAGACTCGTTCCAGATGAACTGCTTGCGGATCAGCCCGGGAACATCCTTGAAATTCTTGGTGATCTTCTCGAAATGACGTTGGCAGTCCGCCCGGTCGATGGTCGACGGCAGCTTGTAGATGACGATCGCTGTGATCATGAGCTTGGGAATCCCGTTGTTAGCGGCGTTGGTCAGTCCTCAATTTGGTATCATAATTTATAAATTAGTCAACATGGCGATCTTGAGATTCTTCTCCAACCCTCTCTCCCCTTTCATCGCCCGAATCATTTTCCCTCGGCTTTTCGCCATTTTTCATATCTTCGCCCTTGATTCGCGAGGCTTAATTTGCACAGTCACCCGGCTCTTGCATGACCCTCGGGGCAGGCTCATTAAATAATTTATACAATTTTGGAATTCGCTTACAATGCCGAGCATTCCGCCTACAGTGCCATAACCGCGACATTAAAGAGGGGCGCCGGCCTCATGGGGCGAAGCTCTAAATCCAAGACATCCCCGGACGAGATCGCCGATGCGATCCGAAATCAGATATTGAGGGGCGAGTTGGAGCCCGGCACCCCTGTGCGCCAGGACGACTTAGCGGCCGAGTTCGAGGTCAGCCGCGTCCCTGTCCGCGAAGCCTTGCGCAGCCTTGCCTCGGAAGGGTTGATGCTATGGCAGCCTCATCAGGGGTTCCGCGTCGCGCAGTTGAAACCGGCGGAAGCCCGCGAGATTCTGGAAATCCGATCGGTCCTGGAAGTGCGCGCATTGGAATGGGCGTTCCCCCATCTCGGCCCCGACAACATCGAGGAAGCACGAGATGCCATCGCCCGGGCGGAAGCGACAAAGAGCATCGACGAATGGAGCCATATGAACGGCGTCTTCCATACGGCGACCTTGGGCGCCTGTGGCCGCCCGAATCTATTGGCGCTGATCCAACAACTCAACAACCGCGTCGACCGCTATATCCGGCTTTTGGTTCAACGCACCGACTACCGCATTCAGGCGGAACGCGAACACCGGGCCATCCTCGCGACGATCGAGGCCGGCAACCTTGCGGCCGCCTCGCTTCTGTTGGAGCAACACATCGAAGACACCGCCGATGCCCTCGACCGCTTCCTCGCGGATCATCGGCCAGACGACGAAGTGGACCAGGCGTCAACCAGTTCGCCTGCGCCTTCCCACTCTATTCTTGCCAACTCAACGCCGGCCGCGGGCGACTAATCTATTCACATCGGCCGCGTCTAAGATGGCCTCCGGGGGCTATATCTGGTTCGGCCAGCCGCAGCCAACCCCATGTGGTTAGGGGTGCCTCTCGATGGTTTCGGAAAGAGGAGTCGAACCTCCACCCTTCAGATTATGAATCTAAGGGCGCGATGAGAAAAGTTAGAGAAAATATATTCACTGTGCTCTGAGCCCACTGAACTGAAGTCGACTTTCTACGCTCGAACAGGAATTCAAAGGCGGAGATAGGCTCTCGAAACCCTCAGGAATCAAATGCATACAAGGTTACTTCTATGCCGACAATCAGCCGTTGCTCACACCGTAGTTAAAACCCTTTTAACGCTCGTTCGATAAACTTACTGCTATATAGAGGGGAGGCGTGTCCGAATGAGACCAACTGTCATCAATTCAAGCGGGGGGTTGTCTGGCGCTAATATAAGCACCCGCGACCGTTTACTTGATCTTGTGTTCGACGACGCCGAACTGAAAAACAAACTGACGGATACGCTCAACGAGCAGGGCGCTGGCATCGAGAACATCGACGACTTTGTCAGGGTCGTCAAAAGCACGCTGGTTGAGTGGGCCGGCGAGAGAAGCCTCCCCGACCCGCAAACCCAAATCGAACGGATCGATCAATTCGCCTACGAGACGGAATGGGCGTTGGATCGGTACGACAAACAGACGAAACAAAATCCCAATGCCGTCTTTTGGCCGGACCCGACGCGCGGGGGCGAAGCATTGGACGCCGTATTACCATGGGCTCAACGGCCATCATTCTTGGATCAGTCGACTGCGATCGGCTCAGCAGGTAGTTGCTTCGCTATTGAAATTGCCCAG
>NZRL01000072.1 GCA_002696205.1 Rhodospirillaceae bacterium
ATGCTGGCGCCGCAGGACGAGGGGCCGGTCGAACAGGCGACCCTGTCCCGACCGGACGAGCCCCTGTTTCCGCCCAAGCGCCCGGACGCGCCGCAGCGCGAAAGCAAACGCCAGCCGACGGATTCCGTGACGGCGCTGCATGACTGGTTCGCCGAACTGGATTATGACCTGGAACACATCCGCAACGGCCGCGCCCATGTGCCGCCCGCCTATCTGGCGTCGCTGCCGCCGGATCTGGCGCAGGTCCGGGAGACGGCGAAACGCAAACGCCTGTTCTTCCAGGCCATGCTGCCGCTGATTCTGCGCGCCAATCAGGACATCCTTTCCGACCGCCGCCGCCTGTGGCAGATCCGCGCCGATCAGCGTTTGGGCCGCCCGGTCGCCGCCGAGGACCGCCTTTGGCTGGCCG
Organism: Rhodospirillaceae bacterium; assembly: GCA_002696205.1. Classification (GTDB taxonomy): domain Bacteria; phylum Pseudomonadota; class Alphaproteobacteria; order Rhodospirillales; family Casp-alpha2; genus UBA1479. Next base: position 410 of record NZRL01000072.1, read on the forward strand.
CGCTCGCCGACCGCTACAAGGTTTCCGCCGACGACATCGACGTTCTGATCCGCCGGGTCGACGTGGTCCCGCCGTCCATGGCCTTGGCCCAGGCGGCCGAGGAGAGCGGGTGGGGTACCTCGCGCTTCGCGCGCCTGGGCAACGCCATGTTCGGCCAATGGACGACGGCCGAGGGTAATGGCCTGATCCCACGCGAACGCGACGAGGATAAGGACCATAAGGTTCGCGCCTTCGGCACGCTGATCGATTCCGTGCAGGCCTATATGCTGAACCTGAACACCCACCGGGCGTACCGCGAATTGCGGCGCGCGCGCGCGGCGCTGCGCCGGTCGGGCGATCCGTTGAACGGCTTGTCGTTGGCGCGGTTCCTGACGCGGTATTCGGAACGCGGCGATAAATACGTCGCGGCGATCCGCGCGATGATCCGCGTCAACGGGCTGGAACGTCTGGACGATGCCCGCCTCGTCCGCTGGCCGCGTCCGGAAGCCTAAGGCGCCAGACCGAATTCAAGAGCATGAACGAGAACGCCCGAGGCTGACCGCCCCGGGCGTTGTCTTTATTTCACGAAGAACTGACGGCCCAGCCAATACCATCGCCCGTCGGGACCCGGCAGGGTGCAGTTGATGCGCGAGCGGCCCTTGGGAAAGGGTTTGGTCACGCGCACTTCGAACCGCACGTCGCCCAGGTTTTCCAGATGGGCGCGGCCTTCGCTCGACGCGAAACAGGCGATCCGGTCCAATCCCTTGGGCTTTGGTTCGGTCAGGGTGAAGCCCATGGCCGGCGGGTTGTTCTTGTCCGTGACCAGGGGGTCGGCTGGGGTCAGATCGGCGACCGGCATGGCCAGCGCGTTGACGGCCAGACGGAACCGGTCCATCCCGCCGAAGGCTTCGTTCATGGCGAACCGGGGCAGATAGAAGAACCCCAGGCTTTTGTGCAGGACGCCCGAATGCTGGCCGAAGGCGGCGATGAAGCCCTGCGCCTTGGCCATGGCCTCGACGGCCAAAGACGCCTCGCCGTAAGGATAGGCGAAGAGTTCGGGCACCTTGCCCAACTCTTCCCGGTATCGCTTGCTGGCGTCCTCGAATTCGGCCCGGTTGCGGTCCTCCGATGCCCCCGCCATATGCGAATGCTGCACGGTATGATGGCCGATGGTGGCGCCCGAGGCCTGCAGCTCGCGGATCTGGTCCCAGGTCATCATGCCGCCCAGCTTGCGGTCGACCTGGCCGGTCGAGACGAAGACGGTGAAGGGCAGGCCTGCCTTCTTCAATAGCGGCCAGGCGACGGTGTAGGTCGAGGCATAGGCATCGTCGATCGAAATGCCGACCGTGCGGTCCGGCAGGCTTTCCCCCGCTTTCAACGCCTTCGCGATATCGGGCAGGTCCATCACGTTGTATTTGCCGGACGTCAGTTCGGTCAGGTGCGCCTCGAACTGCTCGACGCGGATGTTGGTCGATGGATAGTCCTGTTCGCCGAACCGGTGGTACATGACGACGACCGCCTGGTCCGCGGCCTTGGCCGCCACCGGCCAGATCAACAGCAAACAGAAGACCGCGAGAGCGGCGGCGCGGTACGCCCCTGTAATGCGGCCGGTCATGGTCTTTTGTCCTTATGGGTACTCTTCATGGTCTCTCACCCCCGTTTTCGTTCAAATATGCCGGGTTGCGCGGTGATTTTTCCCCCTTCCGCGCTGCAGCACAAGTGTCCTAGGGTCAGAGGTAAGCTCCAAACCATTCCCACGCCACCATGAACGAGGCCGTCATGCCCGACAAAATCGCCGAATCCGCGCTCGACCAATTGTTCCGGGACGCCCGGACCTACAATACATGGACCGACGACCCGGTGGGCGAGGACGCGCTGCGCGCCATTTGGGATCTGACCAAGATGGGCCCGACCAGCGCCAATTGCTCGCCCGCGCGCATCGTTTTCGTCGCCTCGCCCGAGGCCAAGGAAAAGCTCAAGCCCTGTCTGATGGACGGCAACGTCGACAAGACGATGTCCGCCCCGGTGACCGCAATCATCGGCCAGGACATGGAATTCTATGAAAAGCTGCCCGAGTTGTTCCCCCATACGGACGCCCGGTCCTGGTTCGTCGGCAACGACGATTTGATCGCCCAGACGGCGTTCCGCAATTCGACCCTGCAGGGCGCCTATCTGATGATGGCGGCGCGCTCGCTGGGTTTCGATTGCGGGCCGATGTCCGGCTTCGACGTGGCAAAGGTCGATGCCGCCTTCTTCGCCGGGACGAAGGTGACCGCCAATTTCCTCTGCAACATCGGCACCGGCACGACCGAGGACCTGTTTCCGCGCAGCCCGCGCATGTCTTTCGACGACGCCTGCAGCGTCCTGTAACCCGTGCCCGATATCGACGTCACCGCACAGCAGGCCGAGGCGCCGCCGCCTCGTCCGGGCCTTTCGGCTTGGCTTTATCTGGCGCTGTGTGTCATCGCCGTCGGCCACGTGTTCTGGGAACCGGAAGGCTGGCGCATCTTCACGGTCGCCCTGGCGGCGCTGTTCCTGATCCTGGAATTCAATCGGACCACGGTCCTGCAGCGTGCCGTCGGCTACGGCTTGGGCGCGAGCGGCCTGTTGCTGGCGGCGCAGGCCGATCTGTTTCTGCCGGTGTTGTTGGACGGCATCGCGTCGTCACTCAAATTCCTGTTGGTCTTCTTCGCCGTCGCCTGGATGCAGGTCCCGGCCAAGACCAGCCCGACTCTGATGTCGGCGCGGCAGTTCGTGTTGGATCAGCCGGCGGGCCGACGGTTCCTAATCCTCGGCTACGCCGCGCATATCCTGGGCGCCTTTCTCAATCTGGCGGCGTTGACCCTGCTGTCCGACATGGTCGCCCGGCCCAAGGACCGGCAGTTGAAGGACCGCCTGGCCGTCGCCTTGATGGTCGGCTTCACTTCGGCCTCGGCCTGGTCGCCTTTCTATGTCAGCGTCACCGTCGTGCTGGCCGCCCTGCCGGGCTTGAAATGGGTCGATATCGCCCTGCCGGGGCTGGTCATGGGGTTCCTGGTGGTTGCCGTCACGGCGTTGATCGACCGGCTTTTCGTGCGGGGCGCGCGGCCCCGCCCGGCGCCCGGACCCAAGGTCGAAAACGCCAATTGGCGGAAACTGTCGATGCTCCTGGGTGCCTTGATGATCTCGGTCATCGCGCTGGAGACGATCTATCATCTGTCGATCCCGGTGGTTCTCGGCCTGCTCGCCCCGCCCTTCGCGGTGATCTGGCTGTTCATTTCGTTGGGCCGCCGGCATGAGGCGCGGGGACTGCCGCGCCGGGTCGTCTCGTCCCTGCCCAATCTGCGCGGCGAAGCGTTGATCTTCATCGGCGCCAATATGTTCGGCACGGGGGTGTCGCGGGTGCTCGACCCCGAAGCGGTCGCGGGCCTTCTCAACATCGCCGCCTGGCCGGATCTGGCCAAGCCATTGGCCCTGGCGATGTTCATCATCGTGATCGCCGGCATCGGCCTGCACCCGGTGGTGCTGGTCATCCTGGTCGGCACGATCCTGCCGCCGGAAGTTTTCGGCATGCCCCCCGTTGTCATGGCGCTGGTCATGCTGGGGACCTGGGGCCTGTCGACGACATCGTCGCCGTTCTCGGGCACGACCCTTGTGGTCGCGCGGCTGACCGGCGAAAACAGCTTCCGCCTCGCCTGGCGGCGGGCACCCCTGTATACCTTGGCCGGCGGTTTGGTCGTGGCGGTGGTCGCCACGGCCTATTGGAAGTTCGGGACCCCCTAGGACATGACGCGGCGATGAACCTGCTGGCCTTCGATACGGCGACCTCCGGATGTTCGGCGGCGGCGTTCCGGGACGGTTCCGTTGCGGCGTCGCAGGCCCGGGCCATGACGCGCGGCCAGTCCGAATCCCTGATGCCGATGATTGACGACGTGCTGGCCGAGGCCGGCCTGACCTATGGCGATCTGGACGCCTTGGCGGTGACCGTCGGCCCCGGGGCCTTCACCGGCCTGCGCATCGGCCTGGCGGCGGCGCGTGGCCTGGCCTTGGCGTTGAACATTCCCTGCGCCGCGGTGACGACCCTGGAAGCCGTGGCCAAGGCCCAGCCGCCGTTGCCGGATCCTGTCGCAGACGGCGACGCGGGATTGCTGGTCGCTCTCGATTCCAAACGCGAAGATTTCTACGTGCAACTGTTCGGCCGTGACCTTGCCCCGATGACCGACCCGGCGGCGGTGATGCCGGATGCCTTGGCCGGTCTGCTGCCCGACGGCTGCGCCGCAATCTCGGTTGCCGGGGATGCGGCGGGCGCGGCCTGCGAGGCCCTGGCGGCGGCCGGGATCGCGGCCCATGCGACGGGCGGCCCGGGTGTGCCGGATGCGGCGGTGGTCGGCGGGATCGCCGTCGGGCGCGCCCTGCCGCCGGTGGGCCGGGCGCCGGGACCGATCTACCTGCGCCCGCCCGACGCCGTGCGCCCGAAAGACGGCGGGCGGCTTCGGCCTTAAATCAAGATTGTCGACGGGACGAAGGTCAGCCTGCCTTGCGGATGATCAGGCGGTGGGGGTGCTCGGGCGCGTCCTCGGCCGGGTTTTCCGGCGCCAGGGAGACCACCTCGTGCCCGTGATCGACGACGGAGCGGGGAACGTTGCCCAGGGGCTCCGAACCTTTGAGGCGGACCTCGAGAACCGCGCCGGGATCGAGCCGTTCAAGAAACAACTTCGTTTTCACGAAGGTCATTGGACAAATATCGCCGGTTATATCTAAAAACGCGGCAGTCTCAGTGGATTTCGTTATTTCTTCGGCTTTTGTCATCGTAATCACTTGTGTACAATAGTTGGCTATTTTATATAAGCGCCGTCTGTCCAATTGAAATACATTCGTCCTGTGTTTTTTAAATCATGGGCCAAATCAAACATTGGGCGGGTCTTGTTTTCGGGGGCCCGAACGGCCCCGGTTCCGGCAGGGTACCGTGGCCCGCCGAGCATGCATCTCAAAGCCATTCGTTTTAAATACAAAGAGGTTTGTCCTGATGACTGAAAAACCCAACGCGTCGGAACTGATCGAATTGACGACGGAAATCGTCGCCGCCCATGTCGGCAACAACACGATCGCGCCGTCCGACATTCCGAACCTGATCAACGAGGTGTACACCGCGCTGTCCAACGTCGGCGCCGCCCCGCAGCAGGCCCAGCGCCCGCGCCCGGCCGTGTCGCCCAAGAAATCCGTGTTCCCGGACTACATCGTCTGCCTGGAAGACGGCAAGAAGCTGAAAATGCTGAAGCGCCACCTCAAGACCGCCTACGACATGACGCCCGAAGAATACCGCGAGCGTTGGGGTCTGCCCGCCGACTATCCGATGGTCGCGCCGAACTACGCCAAGCATCGCTCCAACCTGGCCAAGAAGATCGGCCTCGGCACCAAGCCGCGCCGCCGCCGTTAGGGCATCTTGGCGCTTTTTCGATTCGGGCGGTTCCAGGCCGCATGACGCGCGCCGCCGGGCCTTTGGTTCGCGGATTTTCGGCGTCGGCCCAACGCCACCGCCGATGCGGCAAGTGGGGGCAGCTTGGGCTTTGGACCCCGGCCTGATCGGGGTATAGTGGGACAGCCAATCCTTTAGGTTTAAAAAGAACCGGCCGGGGGATCATGACGAATTCACGTATCGAGCAGTTGTGCATCGACAAGGGAATGAAAATGACGGATCAGCGCCGCGTGATCGCGCGCGTGCTGTCCGAATCTGAAGACCATCCCGATGTCGAGGAAGTTCACCGCCGGTCGGCGGAGATCGACGATCGCATTTCGATCGCCACGGTCTATCGGACCGTTCGGCTGTTCGAGGAAGCGGGCATCATCGAGCGCCACGATTTCGGCGACGGCCGCGCGCGCTATGAAGAGGTGACCGAGGAACACCACGATCACCTGATCAACGTCCAATCGGGCGAGGTCATCGAATTCCAGAATGACGAGATCGAACAAATCCAGGATGTCATCGCCCGCAATCACGGCATGAAACTGGTTGGGCACAAATTGGAACTCTATGGCGTGCCCCTGAAGAAAGGCGCCGATAAATAGGCATGATCCGACGTGAGATTTCCCTGAACGTATTTTCGGGGCCGGCACGATGCGGGGCGCGAGGTCACCGGTGACGGACACGGCGCCCAAGAAACTGCATATCAAGACCTATGGCTGTCAGATGAACGTCTACGATTCCGATCGTATGGCGGGTCTTCTGGCGCCGTTGGGCTATGCCCTTACGGATGCCGTCGACGACGCCGACATGGTCTTGTTGAATACCTGCCATATCCGTGAAAAAGCGGCGGAGAAGGTCTATTCGGAACTGGGCCGCATCAATAAGGTGAAGCAGGCGCGTCACAAGGACGGCGGGGCGATGATCCTCGGCGTCGCCGGCTGCGTCGCCCAGGCCGAAGGCGAGGAAGTGCTCAAACGCGCCCCTTACGTCGACATGGTCTTCGGGCCGCAGACCTATCACCGCCTGCCGGAAATGGTCGCCAAACTGCATCGGGAAAAGGGTGCGCAGCTCGACACCGATTTTCCCGAGGAATCGAAATTCGATCACATGTCCGCGCCCGCCCGCATCGAAGGGCGCGCCGCCTTCCTGACCGTGCAGGAAGGCTGCGACAAGTTCTGCACCTTCTGCGTCGTGCCCTACACGCGGGGCGCCGAGTTTTCCCGCCCCGTCGCGCAAGTGATCGCCGAGGCCCGCGATCTGGCCGCCGCGGGGGCCCGCGAAATCACGTTGCTGGGCCAGAACGTCAACGCCTACCACGGTGAGGACGGCAAAGAAGAACTGGGCCTCGGCGGCCTGATCCGCCGGATGGCCGAGATCGACGGGATCGACCGCCTGCGCTACACCACATCCTATCCGGCGGAAGTCGACGACGCCCTGATCGCCGCCCACCGCGACGTTCCCGAACTGATGCCTTATCTGCACCTGCCGGTGCAGTCCGGGGCGGACCGGGTGCTTCAGGCCATGAACCGGCGCCACGGGCGCGATTTCTATCTCGATTTGGTGGACCGCCTGCGGGCGGCCCGGCCCGACCTGGGCCTGTCGTCCGATTTCATCGTCGGCTTCCCCGGTGAATCGGATGCCGATTTCGAAGAGACGCTCGACCTGGTCCGTGCCGTCGGCTACGTCCAGGCCTATTCCTTCAAATACTCGCCGCGTCCGGGAACCCCGGCCGCGGCCATGGAGATGCAGGTGCCCGAAGACGTCAAGGATGCCCGCCTGGCGGCGCTCCAGGATTTGTTGAACGAACAGCAGCGCGCCTTCAACGAAAGCTGTGTCGGCCGGACCCTTCCGGTGCTGCTCGACCGGCCCGGCCGCCACGAAGGCCAGCTCGTCGGGCGCAGCCCCTATATGCAGGCGGTCCATGTTGAGGCCCCGGCCGATTGGATGGGGCGCATCGTCGATCTGGATATCGTCTCGGCCGGCGGCAACAGCCTGGGCGGTGTGCCGCGCGGCGGCGGAAACGGCGAAGACGCCGGACAGCCCGCGAGGTTGACCGCGTGAGCCGCGGGCGGTCCCGGCGCCCGGCGCGCGCCACGGCCGAAGCCGCGGGTGCGGTGAGCGGCGGCAAGGGAACGACGGCCATGACCACGGAACAAATGACATTCGCCAATAACGGCCTGGCGGCCGCCTTGTTCGGATCGCACCACGCCCATCTGGCGCAGATCGAACAGGGCCTGGGCGTGACCATCCACGCCCGCGGCAACGAGGTCGCGATCACCGGCGACGGCCCGTCGGTCGACCGCACGGCGGCGGTCCTGGCGGCACTTTACGACCGCCTCAAGCAGGGGCTCAGCGTGGATACCCCCGATGTCGATGCCATGGTGCGCATGTCCGGCGGAACGCGCGGCGGCGACGTCCCGGCGACGCCCCAGGAAGGGCTGAAAGACGCCGGGGTCGCCGTGCATACCCGGAACAAGATGATCAATGCGCGAACCTCGACCCAGGCCGATTACATGCGCGCCATCGACGAAAACCCGCTGGTCTTCGGCATCGGTCCGGCGGGCACGGGCAAGACCTATCTGGCGGTCGCCAAGGCGGTCGAACGCCTGGTTCAGGGGCGGGTGGACCGCATCATCCTGTCCCGTCCGGCGGTCGAGGCCGGGGAGCAATTGGGGTTCCTTCCCGGCGACATGCGGGAAAAGGTCGATCCCTACCTCCGCCCGCTTTACGACGCGCTTTACGACATGTTGCCCAAGGAGCAGGTCGAAAAGCGCCTGGAATCCGGCGAAATCGAGGTCGCCCCCCTGGCCTTCATGCGCGGTCGCACTCTGTCCAACGCCTTCGTTATTTTGGACGAGGCGCAGAACACCACCCCTGTGCAGATGAAGATGTTCCTCACCCGTTTGGGCGAAAACTCCGCAATGGTGGTGACCGGCGATTTGTCGCAGGTCGATTTGCCGCGCGGCACCCGGTCGGGCCTGCGCGATGCGCAGGAAGTCCTGATCGGGACCAAGGGCATCCGCTTCGCTGAGTTCACGGAACAGGACGTCGTCCGTCATCCGCTGGTCTCGCGCATCGTCCATGCCTATCAGAACGTGGAAACGGCGCGCGGCGCCGGCGCCCGTTACGAGCATTACAAAAGCGACGGCGAAAAAGGCGATGAATGACGCGGCGCCCGTGCCGGTTCCGCCCCCGGGCGTGGCCGATGGGGATCTTGAAATCGGGATCGAGATCGCCGATGCGGCCTGGACCGCGGCCTTGGCCGATGCCGAGGCCCTGGCCGAACGGGCCCTTCTGGCCGCTTACGCCGGGGGCGCCGGCGCCGATGCGGCGGGTGCCGAGGTCTCGCTGGTCCTGGCGTCGGACGCCATGGTCGCCGATCTCAACCGCGATTACCGGGGCAAGGACAGGCCGACCAACGTGCTGTCTTTCGCCCAATCGGACGGCGATCAGCCCCCCGCCGTCGCCGGAATGCCGGAGATGTTGGGCGACGTGATCATCGCATTCGGCGTGACGCAGGCAGAAGCACGGGACCAAGGCATTCCGCTCGCCGACCATTTATCTCATCTTTGCGTCCATGGTATGCTGCACCTTCTCGGCTTCGACCACGAAGACGCGGCCGAAGCCGACGAGATGGAGCGGTTGGAAACGGAAATTCTCGGGACCCTCGGGGTGCCCGATCCATATGGAAAGGAATAATGAGCGCCCGCGCAAGCAAGGGCCATCGATCCTGGTGACATGAACGATCAATCATCGAGTCCTCCGCCCCGGGACGCCGGGGCCGACACATCGTCCGCCGCGCGGGATATTCAGGACGCGCCGCAGGACAGTAAATCTCCCTCTGCCTGGCAGCGATTCTTCCGCCGGTTCCGTAACGGCGGCAACGGCTCCGTTCGCGAAACGCTTGAGGAAATCATCGAGGAACGGGCCGACGACGCGGCCCCCATCGGCGATGACGAACGTCTGCTTCTGACGAACATCCTGAACCTGCGGGGGCGCACGGTCGGCGACGTCATGGTGCCGCGTGCCGACATCGTGGCGGTCGAGGTCGAAACGCCGTTGAAGGATATCGTCGCGATCATCGCCGAACAGGGGCATACGCGCCTGCCGGTCTATCGCGGGACCCTCGACGACGCCATCGGCATGACCCACATCAAGGACCTGTTCCTGTGGGAAGGCCGCGAACAGGACTTCAAGCTTTCCGAACACCTGCGCCGGATCCTGTTCGTCGCCCCCTCGATGGAGGTTCTGGAACTTCTTCTGGAAATGCGCGCCCGGCGCTCGCACATGGCCTTGGTGGTCGATGAATACGGCGGGGTCGACGGCCTGGCGACCATCGAAGACCTGGTCGAGGAAATCGTCGGCGAGATCGAGGACGAACACGACCGCACGGACGAGCCGATCCTGCGTGAAAATACCGACGGATCGTTCACCGCCGACGCGCGGGTGACGCTGGAGGCGCTGGAGGAAAAATTCGGCTCCTTCATGGAACCGGAAGAACGGGAAAACATCGACACCCTGGGCGGCCTCGTCTTCGCGCTGGCCGGTCGGGTCCCGATCCGGTCCGAACTTCTGAGCCATCCCGGCGGGTTGGAGTTCGAGGTTCTGCAGGCCGACCCGCGCCGCGTGCATCGGGTCAAGGTCCGGCGCAGCGCGCCCCTGGACCAGGACAAGAGCGCGGCCACCGCATGACCGGGACCCTGTCCGGGTTCCGGCGTCTCTATTCCATTGTCGGCGGCTTGTCCGGCTGGCGCCGCCGCGGTCTCGCGGCGGGGCTCGGCATTCTGGCCGCCGGGGCCTTGCCGCCGTTGCATCTGGTGTTTCTGCTGATCCCCGGATTGACCGGGCTGCTCTGGCTCAGCCTGTCGCGGGTCCGCACGCGCGGTGCCTTCGTCGACGGCTGGTGGTTCGGCGCGGGCCTGAGCGGGGCGGGCACATTCTGGATTTCCCATTCCCTGACCATCGACCTCGCGCGGTTCGGTTGGCTGATCCCCATCGCGGTGCTCGGCTTCGCCGCCGTATTGGGCCTGTTCCCGGCCATCGCGGCGGCGCTGGTTCATCGTCTCGCCGGGCCGGGCCGGAGGGCGGAAAAGGCCCTTGCCGGGCCGGGCATCGGCGCCGTTCTGGTCCTGGCCGGGGCCTGGACCATGACGGAATGGTTGCGCGGCTGGGTCTTCACCGGCTTCCCCTGGAATCTGGCGGCGACGGTCTGGACCTTCTCCGACGCCATGACGCAATCCGTTGCCCTGTTCGGCGCCTATGGTTTGGGACTCGTCACCGTGGCGATCGCGGCGGCTCCGGCCGCGTTGGCCGGGCCGGGCCGCCGGCCCTGGGCGGCGACGGTAGTGGCGGCGGTTTTCCTGTTGGGCCTCTGGGGCGGTGGGACGTATCGCCTGAACGGCGCCGAGGAAGCCTTCGCCCCCGGGGTGCAGTTGCGTCTGGTCCAACCCAACATCGCCCAGGCGGATAAATGGAAACCCGAGCTGAAGGCCGGTCACGTCGCCCGTCAGTTGGAGATGAGTTACGCGCCGCCCGCCGCCGGCGCGCCCGCGCCGACGCATATCATCTGGGCTGAGACGGCGGCGCCCTACGTCATGAACCGCCAACCCAATCTGATCCGCGCCCTGGCCGAGGCCGCACCGGTGAAGGGGGCGTTGATCACCGGCGCGCTGCGCGTCACGGGCGACCGTCCGGCGGACGCCCTGGCCTACAACAGCCTGTATGTGGTCGAGGCATCGGGGCGCATCGCCGACGTCTACGACAAACATCATCTGGTGCCGTTCGGCGAATACGTGCCGTTCGAAGACTGGCTGTCCTGGCTCAAGATCACCGTCGGGCGGGGGAACTTCTCTCCCGGCCCGGGCGGCCGTGTCCTGGATATCCAGGGCCTGC
>NZRL01000073.1 GCA_002696205.1 Rhodospirillaceae bacterium
CGCCCAGATGGCTGCGGCCTGTTTTTCGATTCGCAATCGCTCCAATTGGGTGTTGAGTTCCATACGCCGGGCTTCCAGCACGGTCGCCAGTGACCCCTTGCCGCCGCGGTATGCCGCAACGGATGCGTTGGTCTTCTCGGCGGCCAGAGGAATTAACGACTGGTCGTAGTCCCGCACCCTCAGCAGGTTGGAGCGCCAAGTCGCCAGCATGCGCTCGACTTCCGAATGATGCGCGCGGCGCATCTCTTCCCGTTCGGCACGTATCTCGGCGACTTTTTCGAGGCGCGCGGCGAGTTCCCGATCCTGGCGATTTTTTTGGTTCCATTGAAGCGGGATAGACGCACCGACGGAGACCATGTCGCTGAAGTTGTCGCCTCGCCTGCTAAACATAAGGGAGAGGCTCCAGTCCGCGTTCTTGTCCTCTCTTGCGACCTTGACCTCGGCCAGCGCGACCCGCTCCTTTGAGTTCAAGGCTTGAATTTCAGGATGCAAATCGACTTGGTGCGCTGTGTCTAGTCCATCCCAGTCGATATTGCTCAGGGCCGGTGCGGTGCCCAGCGGCAACCTCGCACTCTCTCCAATCCATCGTGCCAAGAGAGTGGTGGAATTGCTGAGATCCGCTCGCACCTCATGAATTCGATTATCGATGCGGGAAATCTCCTCTTGTGCTGCAAGAACGTTTGTTTGCGGGCCTCGCCCGCTTCGATAAGCCGTGGAAACAGCCTCTGTCATAAGGACAGCTTCTTCACGCTGGCGTTCGAGCAGCTTCAGTATGCGTTGTTGATAAAAGCGGTCGAACCAGGCGCGCGCGGTTTCGGTTCGGAGCCGCGCCAATTCCATTGACCGCAATGCCGACGTCAATTCTGCCTCGCGCTCAAATCGGTCGCGTCGGGCATCCCTTTTGTCACTTCCGGTGAATGTCTGCGTAACGCCTACCGAACGCATGGTCATGAAATCGTCTGTCAGGCTGTAGCGCATCGAACCAGTGACAGGCAGATTGTCGACCGAGAACCTGAGAACAGGGTCAGGCAGGCTTGTCTAACGTCAGCACCTTTGGGACATATTGAGGTGTTTGCATAACGGAGGATTTCTGGCTCATCGTAGTGACCGAAGGGAACGAAGATGAGACAGAAATCCATGAGCAAGAAAGCCCCAGCCGATCAGGCTGTCCGTGATATCCGGCGTAAGACGCGCAAGCAGTATTCGTCGGAAGAGAAGATCCGCATTGTCCTTGAAGGGCTGCGGGGCGAGGAAAGTATCTCTGCCCTATGCCGCCGGGAAGGCATCGCTGAGAGCTTGTATTACAGCTGGTCGAAAGAGTTCCTGGAAGCGGGCAAGAAGCGACTGGCGGGCGACACGGCGCGCCAGGCAAACACAGGTGAGGTCAAGACCCTGAAGCGCGAGATGCGCGACATGAAGGAACTGGTCGCCGAACTGTCCTTGGAGAATCGCCTGCTCAAAAAAAGCATGATCGGGGATGGGGGCGACGAGGAATGAGATATCCCGCATCCGAGAAGCTGGAAATCATCCGGCTGGTTGAACGCTCTCACCTGCCGGTCCGCCGCACGCTGGACAAGCTGGGTATTCCTCGCACCACGTTCTATCGGTGGTACGACCGTTACCTGGCGTTTGGCGAGGCCGGCCTTGAGGACCAAACCAGCGGTCCCGGCCGGGTGTGGAACCGCATCCCCGACGATGTCCGCGAGCAGATCGTCGACCTCGCCCTCGACGAGCCGGAACTGTCGCCCAGGGAACTGGCCGTGAGGTTCACGGATACCAAGGGCTACTTCGTATCAGAAGCCTCGGTTTACAGGCTTCTCAAAGCCTATGACCTGATCACCAGCCCAGCCTTCGTGGTCATCAAGGCAGCCAACGAGTTCCGCGACAAGACCACGGCTACGAACCAACTGTGGCAGACCGACTTCACCTACCTCAAGGTCATCGGCTGGGGTTGGTTTTACCTGTCGACCATCTTGGATGACTATTCCCGTTACATCATCGCCTGGAAGTTATGCACGACCATGCGGGCCGATGATGTGACGGAGACGTTGGGCCTGGCCTTGAAGGCGTCAGGCTGTGACAGGGCCGAAGTTGTTCACAAGCCGCGCCTGCTGAGCGACAACGGTTCGTCCTATATATCCGCCGATCTTGCTGAGTGGCTCGAAGGCCAGGGCATGGACCATGTCCGGGGCGCACCGTATCATCCGCAGACCCAGGGCAAGATCGAACGCTGGCATCAGACGTTGAAGAACCGCGTCCTACTGGAGAATTATTACCTGCCCGGCGATCTCGAAAACCAGATCGGGGCCTTCGTCGAGCATTACAACAACCATCGTTACCACGAGAGCCTGAATAACGTCACGCCTGCCGATGCTTACTTCGGGCGGGATACGGCCATCATCGAAAGGAGAAAAAAGATCAAGAAACTCACCATTCAAAACCGCCGCTTGAACCATCAACGACAAGCGGCTTAACATCAAATCAAGGTGAGCCAGATCCTCCGTTACAAAACAGGATCAAATGCCCCATTTATTTTGACGACGGACACAGGTCATCCACATACCCCAAGACCGGGATAAAATCGGGGATCAGATCAATTGGACTCAATGCATATACTGCAACGGCAAGGGCGATGCCTTTGGCGTGCCATGGCGTGCGAGGGTCGCGAGCTGCGATATACAAGGCAATAACGTCACGCTTGCATCGTTGAGCCCATTCTTTGACTGCTTGCCACATCGTATCTTATCCGTTGTATTTTAGACAAACCAACACGCACTCTCTAGAACACCACTCCTCGGAGACGGATCAATTTTCCGATGAACTATGGATGTCAGAGGCTATAACAAGCCCGCTCAAAATACGGCGATTCAACATCGAGATATCTTAAAAATTCAGATAAATGTCCCGGGGTGTCGCAACGCAATTGGAAATTTCCAATGCCACGCGATCTGAAAGCCTCGAACGCCCCCGGATTCCGATGGTTTCCGCGATGGCGACCTCATAAGCCATTAAGCCGCCAAAGACTTCTTGCGCCGCGCGGGTGCGCCAAACCCGTTCCTTAGCGACAACAGCAAGTGCGCCTTGAACCTTTTCAGTAATCGCGGTGCGAGCGGTCGGGTCAGCACGCAAAATCCGGCGCGTTTGAGTTAAGGCATTATCTATTTCCGTGGAACGGTGGACCAGGGCTGCCTGGCCATAGGCTGTTTTCAATCGATCTGTCAGATCGTCCGCGGGCATCACCTCGACATTATCTTTTAACTCTTGCAAAGCCATTTGGAGGGACTCCAGCAGATCTCCGTCATTGATCGCCTGGATCGCTTCGACCACGGGGGCATGGGCCGCATCAACGGTTCGCCGATAACGAATACGTGCGTCATGGTGAGCTTTTAGCTTAGCCGCCATGTCGGTCCGCACATCTGTCCAATCTGCCGGAAGTCGGGCTGCTAGTTCGGCGCGTTCCTTTGTCAGAGCCTTTATGCGCTCTTCTGCCCGCTGGCCTTCCTCGGACGAGGCAGCCCTACTGGCCCAGGAAACGATAGCCCGGTTTTGCTCGATCTTCTTATCGATCCGCCGAATATCGCGTTCGATCCGCCGCACCCTGTCGTGGACCGGCCGGTAGGTCTGCGCCGCCGTGTGTATCGCCGCAGCGGTTTCGGTGATTTGTTTCATCGTCGGAAACGCATTTTCTGCTTTCTCGAAGCTGCTTATTAGTTCGTTCTGAAGGGATGAAGGAAGTCCCTCCAGATTGATGTTCCGGGCTTTGCCGATGGCTTGCCTTATGGTCGTCCCGTTTGTTTGAAATTCGTCTCTGACAAACTCTTCCATGCAGTACTGAAGCCGAGGATTGGTTGGCGGCGGTGAAGTCTCCGCCCCGAGCGAAACACGGGTCGGAAGATAGGTCACCAAGGTCGGATAGGCCGCAACCACACCAAGGACCAGCAACTGAATGGCGATAAAGGGCACAACGCCCTTGTAGATGTCGAGCGTACGGACGCCTTTCGGCGCGACCCCGCGCAAGTAGAAGAGTGCAAAACCGAAGGGAGGCGTCAGAAACGAGGTCTGAATGTTCAGCGCGATCATAACACCGAACCAGACAGCGGCGACGTTTGCCGCGGGGTCGGTCAGCAGAATCGGCGCGATGATCGGGACGACAACCACGGTGATTTCCAGGAAGTCGAGGAAAAAGCCGAGGACGAAAATGATTGCCATGGCGACCGCGAACTGACCCCAAAAACCGCCCGGCAGGCCACGCATGAAGTCACGCACCAGGTCTTCGCCGCCGAACCCCCGGAATGCAGCTGTCAGCATGACGGCGCCAATCAGGATGGCGAAAACCAGGGAGGTCGTCTTGGTCGTGTCCTCCAGGACGCGTCTTAAGGTGCCGCTGGTCGCCCATGTGCGCCAGAGGCTCGAACCAAGGGCGATGGCGAGTGCGCTTGAGGCGACCGCGGCGAGCACAATGCCCACAATGTCTGCTGTGCCTTCGATTTTTCGCAGATTGACGTGAAAGAAGGCGTTGATGACGCCGAGCGCGATCAGGGCCGCGATGGCCAGCAAGGCCGGCCAGAAGGCCCCGCGCTGCCCTTCGCGCAGGCGATATCCGGCCATCATGGTCGCCCCGGCGGCACCCACGGCCCCGGCCTGGTTGACCGTGGCAACACCAGCGATGATCGAACCGAGCACCAAAAGAATGAGAATCAAGGGCGGGGCCAAGGCGACGACCAATGCCGCGATAGCGTTCTTGTCCGTGGTCTCCGAACGCTGGTACGCGGGTGCCATGTCCGGGCGTAGATAGGCCGTGACAAGGATATAAAGGACGTAAAGAGCAACTAGGATAAGTGCCGGCACGAGGGCGCCCATGAACATCTCGCCAGCGCTGACCGACGGCACGTCGAACTGGCTTGGCATCAGCAGGTCACCTGTCACGGTCTTGTAAAGGGCCCGCCGGGCGGCGTTGGCTTCGTTGACGGCGGTGGTGAGTTGGTGGACCAGGATCAGCAAGACGATGGATGGTGGGACGATCTGGCCCAGCGTGCCGGTGGCTGCGACAATGCCCGTCGCCATGGGCTTGGAATAGCGGTTCCGTAACATGGTCGGCAACGAAATCATGCCCATGGCGATCACCGTCGCGCCGATCACGCTGGTGGTTGCCGCCAGCAAAGCGCCGACCAGGACGACCGAGACACCGAGCCCGCCACGCACCGTGCCAAACAGACGCGCCATGGCAACGAGAAGGTCTTCGGCGACGCGCGACTTTTCCAGCATCAGGCCCATGAAGATGAACAACGGCACGGCGATCAACACATCCGTCCCGTCATTGTTATAAATTCCCCGAATGTTCATCGCTCCAGCGGACAGCCATTCGCTAGGGCCACCGCCGTGGATAAAGAATGCATCCGGGTTTCCGGTGAGCACTAGCCCGGCAATCGCGGCAAGGCTGACGGCGACGATCGCCGAACCCGGAATGGCAAATGCGACGGGAAAGCCCGAGCCGAGGGCGACGGCCAACATCACGACCAGTAGGACGAGGAAGAAGAGTTCCATCCTCAGCCCCCCTCAGCGCTGCCCGTTGGCGCGGGCTCTCCCAGCACGTCGGCCATCCCGCCGAACATCATGCTGACGAATTGAATGATGAGCGTGACCGCGAACACCCCGACCAGTACGGTCATCAGGTAGAGGATGTACATGCCGTCGCCGACGCCTTCGATCTCGAAGGTTCGCAGGGCGCTGTTGAGGATGCCGGTGCGGCCTGCCGTGCCGACGCTCAGGATCAGCCAGCAGAACGGCATGCCGAGCACCAGGGCACCGATGGCGTTGACCAGCCCGCGGCAGCGGGGATTTGCTTCCGCGTAAAGCAGATCAATCCGCACATGGCCATCCTCATAAAGGGTGTAGGCGCAGCCCAGCATGAATAGGGCCGCGTACCAGAAGCGGACCAGATCGCCCATGTAGGTCTGTTCGTAGGAAAACTCGAAGCGGAACAGCACGATTAGTAGTTCGGCGACGACGATCATCAGGACCAGCCAAGGTAGCGCCAGGACCCGTGTGCGAAGCGCGATGGCGAGCCCGATTGCGACCAAGGGCATGTGTACATAGGCACCGCGCAATTCCGCGCGCCCCAGAGTATCTGCCAGCGGCGCGCCGACCAGGCCGATCAGGAGTTGCTCGCCCTTCAGAAAGGCAAGAGTGAAGTCTACCAGACCGATCAACAGAACGGCCCAGAACCCGGCGCGGATGAGCACGGCATTGAGCCCAAAGACCCGCTGGTGGTCGGTTCTAAGGCTGCGGTCCCTGGTGCGTGCGACATGGGCGGCGGCGGCCAGTACGGCGGCAGCGTAGATGGCCACCTGTAACCAGATGCGGGGGTCGTGGCCGCCAGTGGACGGGTTGGCCAAAATCCTGACGCCAGGCCATCCAAGCCAATTAGTCAGGAAATTATTGAATAGAAAGGCGGCAAGTACGCCGATGATGGCCCAACCAAAAATTCTCGTCAGGGCTATGGGGAAGTTCGGTATGGAAGCAAAGCCAGCATTTCGTTTGTTCTGCTTAAGCTCCGGCATGATGCCCCCTTAACCCTTATTTTTCGTGCCATTCAGGAACGTCGACGTCAAAATCAAAAACGCGCCGATGAATATGAAAGCATCGGCAGCGTTGAAAGCAGGCCAGTGCAGTCCTTGCCAATGAAAATCGAGGAAATCGGTTACAGCACCTAGTCGCCAACGATCGATGATGTTGCCGAGTGCGCCGCCCGCAACCAGGGCCAGTCCTCTGCGCTCTCCCGGCAAGCGGGATCTTAATGCCCAGGTCATCAGCAGACTGGCGATCGCAAGGGAGAGAAGAGCCAGTGTTCCTGGTCGGGAGGCAAAAAAATCCTGAAACATGCCGAAACTTACGCCGGTGTTGAAGGTCAACATCAGGTTAAAAAAGGAGGTCACCTCGATCACTCTCGGCGGGTCCATCACTCTGGTAAGGATGATCCACTTAGTCACCTGGTCGCCAGCCGTCGCCCCTGCCGTCAGGAAAAACGGCGAAAGTGTATGCAAGCCGGTCTGCCGGCAGCGATTACCGAAGATTAGTCTGGGCAATGTCGTGCCAATCCATTTCTTCACTCCTTACCTCCCGGCCATCGTTGTCTTTAATTTACAATCGATATGGCCGATGCCTTTTGACGCTTCTGGGGGACTGATCGAATCGTAAAAAAAGACGGTGCAGAACGCCTCCCCCGAGCTTTTTCATTTAAAGCACCTCTGTTCAACGCCTGCGCCACCAACAGGAAAACCAACGGCTTCGATACGCACCTCGTCAATTCGAAACCTAACCGGCGCGCATATAGCAACTTCAAAGCTATCCAACCTCCTGTTTGGTATCTCCCCTTTGGCACTCGTCGATATTCTTATTCTCATGTTTTCCAAGTGCCGTTTGGCCGGCCTGCGTGCTGGTCCACTCCGATTTTGCCTGAAGGACAATCTGCGTTGCCGACCAAAGAAACAGCCCGGCCATGAGGGCGGCGACGATAAGGTCGGGCCATGCAGTGCCGGTAAACCAGACACCTACCGCTGCCAACATAACAGCCACGTTTCCGATGGCATCGTTTCGGCTGCAAAGCCAGACAGAGCGGACATTCGCATCCCCGTCTTTAAATCGCCTCAAAAAGAGGACACTGATAATATTGGCGGCCAGCGCCATGAAACCGATTGCGCCCATGATTGTTGCCGAAGGCATACCCAGAATTAGGACCTGATATGCTGTTGAGCCGAACACCCAAAGTCCCATAGCGCCGAGACTGAACCCTTTCGCGAGCGCTGCCATTGCCCGAATTCTGAGAGACATGCCGATGACAAATAAGCTGATTGCATAGGTTACGGTGTCACCAAGAAAGTCGAGCGCATCTGCTTGCAAGGCTTTCGACCCAGCAAAAGCGCCCGCGGCCATTTCGACGAAGAACATTGAGCCGTTAATCGCGATAACAACCCATAGCGCACGTTTGAAATCCTTTGAAACTCCATCGAATTTGGCAGTATCTCCGCAACAATTGGCACTCATATGGATCGGCTCCTTTAATCCGTGGTGGGCACGTTCATTGAAACTGTCCGCCGCTTTGCATTCGTCGATCCGCAGATGCTACAATCTATAATCGTTGTAGGAGCAATAGGAAAAACTGATGACCGTTGAAAGCACCTCCATCGGGGAATTGGCTGAGCGTGCTGGATGTACGGTCCAGATCATCCGCCATTACGAGAAAATCGGACTGTTGCCGGAGCCAAGACGGACCAGGGGCAACCGTCGCATCTACTCCGAAGATCAAGCATCTCGGCTGGTTTTCATTCGTCATTGCCGACAACTGGGGTTCAGTTTGGACGATATCCGCCAATTGCTGTCGTTCTGCGGTCAGTCCAATCAGTCATGCGCGCAAGTAGACATCATCGCTCGCAAACACCTCGGTCACGTTCAGGAACGACTCGCGCGCCTTCGGTCTATGGAGCGTGAAC
Source organism: Rhodospirillaceae bacterium (assembly GCA_002696205.1). Lineage (GTDB taxonomy): Bacteria > Pseudomonadota > Alphaproteobacteria > Rhodospirillales > Casp-alpha2 > UBA1479. Next base: position 8,490 of record NZRL01000073.1, read on the forward strand.
TCAAGCGCATGATCAACCAGTGTAGCGGCGGCAAGGTGGCGGAATGCAAAATCATCGAGGTCTTGACCGATCACTCGAAGTGTTTGAGCGATAACCATTCATCTGCCTGATTGGATAGGAAGCGCAACAATAGAAAAACCTTGACCAGTCTTTGGGTAAATGCCCTATATGCCTTTAATGATGCGAAAGTTCTTCAATTTCCCGGCCAAGAGAGTTCTCCTGGCGTTCGTCGTGCTCAGCGTCGTGGTGCTGAATATGACTGCGGTTATCACCGCGTCTGCGGACGAAGGCGTTACCTGTGATTTGATTTCCGCCGCTCATTTGGATCATCCAGCAACAAAAAACAATCTCGCAAATGAGCATGACGATGTATGTCATTATCTGACCCATCACCTTTCTTGGGTTGAACATAAAATCGAATACATTTCATGGACGGAGAGCGAGGAAGTTTTTCTAGCTGTCTCAGAAAACCGAACGGGATTGGTTTTCTCCGGATTGTATCGACCTCCCAAAGTCTGAGTTTCCACGCATTGCACCTAACTGCGCGAAGCCCCGTGGCCACGCGCTGTCCTCTACTTGTGCACATTTGGGAACTCAAACATGCTCAATATCAATCGAGCTGCAGCGGCGCTTGCGCTTGCAGTGACGGCACTGGCACCGATGACTTCGGTTGCTCAGCAGCCTCAGCGCTTAAGCGTTTTCATCGATCAGACGATCAACCTACATCCGGCCGTTCGAGCGGCGGAGAAAAACCTATCCAAGGCTAAGGCATCAGCAAGTGCCGCAGGTCAATATCCATATAATCCGGAACTTTCAGCCGGCTATGAAGAGGCGGCTGAAAAGACCAAGGAGTTCGGTCTGTCACAGACGATCGACGTCTGGGGTCGGCGAAGTTCTGCGGAGGCCTTGGGTTTTGCAGAAGTCGAAATCGCTCGCGCGGAGTACGACCTGGTGCGAACGGATCTGCTTGAAGCCTTGCTTCGGTCATTGGGCGCCAACCGGAAGCAGACCGCTCTCCTTCGTTTGGCGGAAAAGCGTCTCGACTTAAGTGTCCGTTTCCTCAACTTAACTGGAAAATTTGCGGCCGCAGGCGACATTGGGCGTGCAGACGTGCTAACGGCCGAGGTCGGCCGCTCAAACGCAGTGCTTCAGGTCGCAGCGGCAAAAGCCGCAGTTGCGGATGCTCAAACTGCGCTGATTGCGTTGGCTGGTGAGCAGAGGACAGTCTGGCCAAAACCTGCCGAAATTGTCGGAAGTGCCTTTGACGCACTATCCCCCGATGTTGAAAAAACACCCGAGATGATCATGACACGCGCGACATTGAACGCCAGCAAAGCGGGTATCGATGTAGCCGGAAAACTTTGGTTGCCAGACCCGACGGTTGGCGTGCGAGTTGGAAAAGATGGGGACTCCAGCTTATTCGGGGTTTCTCTGTCCGTGCCTCTGCCCGTCTGGAACCGCGGGTCAGCGGAAAAGATTGCTGCCTCCGAAGATGCGGCAAGCAAAGAATTCTTGGTCGCAGAAACACGAAGGCGTTTGAATGCGCGCCTCGCTACGGCGGAGGTGAATCTGCGGTCCGCGAGTGAGGCTGTGACGCATTGGCGGTCAATTGCGCAGCCGACGGTCGCTCGTCAGGAAGCACTTCTCAATCGATTGTCCGAGGCCCGGGAAATCGGTGCTTTGGAATATCTGCAGCAACTAGACCGCCTGTTGGAAACCGAAGCTTTGGGCATCGAATTGGAACAGTCCCTTTGGAGCGCATGGATAGATCGCCTGCGTGCCGGCGCCAATCTCCTGGCCTGGGTGGAGAAATTGAAATGAAAAACGGAAAGAACTTAGTGATTTCAGTCTGTGTCGCGGGATTGGTTATAGCCACTCCTGTGTTCGCATTCGGTGCCGACACGCACGGGCACGGCCCTGAAGAGACGAAGGCCCAGCAAGAGACGCCGGGTCATTCTGAGTCACCTAAAAACGCATGGGAGCCCGAAAGAGAAAGCCATTCGAAAAAAGAGGCGGATGGTGACCACGCGGAGGGCGAGAAGCCGCATGGCAGTGCAGGGCGTGAAGAAAAGGAGGAGAAAGGCATTTCTCTTTCAGAGGTCCAACGCAGAGAAGCCGGTGTGATTGTTCGCCCGCTTCGGCCGATACAACTGCCCTCTCTACTCAAGGTTCCAGGCGAAGTGCGCCTAAACCAGTACAAGACCCGTATTGTTACGCCACGAATCACGGCGATGGCGCTGAAACGAGAGGCCATCATGGGCCAACAAGTCCGTAGTGGCGACGTCCTCGCGACCCTGTTCAGCGTCGAAATGGCTCAGGCTCAAGGGGAATACATCGTTGCCTCCACCGAATGGAAGCGGGTCCGCGATATCGGAGAAAAAATCGTCTCGGAAAAACGGGCGATCGAGGCGCGTGTGAACCTGCAGCAAGCGAGGGCACGGCTGATTGCGTATGGTTTGACAAAAGATCAAATCGCGGCACTTCCCAGTCAAGGCTCTCTGGAGACGCCGGGCCAGTTTGACATTCTTGCGGATCAAGACGGCCTAATCGTGGTGGATGACTTTTTGGTCGGGCAGGTCATCGAGCCTGGAACGCCGATGTATAAGCTTACCGATCCGGACTCAAGATGGATCGAAGCCCGGATTAATCCTTCCGAAGCGCGCCTCGTCGATGTCGGTGGCCAAGTCAGCATCGAGACAAGTTCGACAGGTGCCCAAGTATATGAGGGGCGGATCCTTCAGATCGGGCAACAAGTAGATGAAAGAACTCGGACCCTGGGTGTGCGGATTGAAGTTATTGATCCTCAGCGACAATTACGCCCGGGACAATTCGTCAGGGTTTCGTTGAACGGGAGTGGGCACGAGAGCGTGCTGGCCTTACCGAAGAAGGCCGTGCTTCGAGGGCCCGATGGAGATTGGACAGTGTTTCAACAGGTGTCGGCTGAAAGGTTCGTACCTGTGGAAATACGTGTCGTGCGGGAAACCTCAGAGTTGGTGGTGTTCGAAGGAATCCCTGCCGGCGTAAAGGTTGTGACCGACGGTGCCTTCTTTGTGCAGTCGGAACTCGCGAAGAGCGGGTTCAGCGTTCACAACCACTGATCAGCAGGAATCCAGAACCATGTTGAATAAGATCATCGACCTTGGGATTCAGGGGCGGTTACTCGTCGTCCTGGCTCTGTTTGGAATCATGGCTGGAGCGGCGATCCTGTTGCCCCGCCTGAACCTCGACGCATTTCCTGACGTTACAAATGTTCAAGTCTCGATCAATACGGAGGCACAAGGACTTGCTGCAGAGGAAGTCGAGCAGCTCATAACTTATCCAATCGAAGCAGTGATGTACTCAATGCCTGATGTCTCGGAAGTCCGCTCAATCTCGAAATCCGGGCTTTCGGTTGTCACCGTTGTATTTGCGGAAGGGACGGACATTTACTTCGCGCGCCAGCTTACGTTTGAACGCTTGCAGGCGGCAAAGGAACAGATCCCGGAGGGCATTGGGGCACCTGAAATGGGACCGAACACGAGTGGCCTGGGCCAGGTGTTCCAATATGTTCTTCGTTCTGAGGCGGGGGATGCCTTCGATGTCACAGCGTTGCGCAGTCTGAATGACTGGGTTGTGAAGCTGCTGCTGATGCCCGTGGATGGCATCACTGAAGTTTTGTCTTTCGGAGGGGAGGTTCGCCAATATCAAGTATTGGTCGATCCGGAACGATTGCTGTCCTACGGCCTGCATGTCCGCGAAGTCCAAGAAGCGATTGAAAACAATAATCGCAACGCGGGCGGGTGGTTTATGGATCGGGGGCAGGAACAACTTGTCATCCGAGGCGTCGGCTGGGTCAGAAGTGAGTTAGATGGCCTGCGGGATATCGGCAACATACCTGTCAAGGAAGAAGACGGCGTGGTTGTCCGAGTAAAGGACATCGCAAAAGTCGCCTTCGGAAATGAGATACGGCAGGGAGCAGTCTCGATGACCGCGCGGTCCGCCGACGGGGCGCCGGTGCAATTCGGCGAAGTCGTCACAGGCATTATTTTGAAGCGGACGGGGGCAAATACCAAAGCAACCATTGACGGCGTGAAAGCACGGTTGCCGATCATCCAAAATGCTCTGCCGAAAGGGGTCTTGCTCGAGCCAATCTACGATCAATCTGATCTGATTACAAAAGCAGTAGAGACAGTTACGCGGGCCTTGATCGAAGCATTTGCACTGATCGTCGTGATCCTTCTTTTGTTTTTGATGAACCTGCGGGCCTCGCTCTTGGTTCTGGTGTCTGTGCCAGTGTCGATCGGTCTGGCTTTGATGGCCATGGCTTATTGGGGAGTGTCCGCCAATCTTATGTCGCTCGGCGGGTTAACGATTGCGATCGGCATGATGGTCGATGGTTCCGTCGTGATGATGGAGAACATCTTCAAGCATTTGACCTCCCATGGAGAGGGAGATGAACCGAAGACCTTGGGGCAAGAACCTCATGCTTTGCGACTGAGAGTCCAAGAGGCTTCCAAGGAAGTCGGGCGGCCGGTTTTCTTTGCCGTACTCATCATTATCGTGGTGTTCGCTCCGCTGTTCAGTCTTGAAGGAGTTGAAGGAAAACTCTTCCAGCCCATGGCAACATCCATCGTGCTTGCGATGTTGGCTTCACTTGTCGTTGCACTCGTCGTTGTTCCCGCACTGGCCACGTATGCATTTAGCAAACCAGTCAAACATCGCGACAGCCCTGTTTTTAAGCCGATCGAGGCCGCCTACAGGTGGGTGTTGGCAAAAGCGTTGCGTAACCGGATCATCGTAACCTCGGTGGCGCTTATCATTTTCCTTGCCTCTCTGGGGACGGTTCCGTACCTGGGAACAGAGTTCGTGCCGGAACTTGAGGAAGGAACTATCAATATCCGCGTAACTCTCGGACCGTCCGTGAGTCTCGATACCTCTCTTGCAGTCGCAAAGAAGCTTGAACGGAAACTCATCGATTTCCCGGAAGTAACCTACGTTTCCGCTCGAGTAGGCCGGCCGGAATTAGGCGGGGATCCTGAACCTGTTTCCAACATCGAGTTGTTGGTCGGGATACTGCCCGTAGATCAATGGACTTCCGCAAAGGACCGCAAGGGGCTGCAGGCTTTGATGGAGGACAAGATGTCTGTTCATCCCGGCTTGTTGTTTTCCTTCTCCCAGCCAATTGCGACACGCGTTGACGAGCTGCTTTCGGGTGTGAAAGCCCAACTGGCAGTGAAATTATTCGGCCCGAATCTCGATGTCCTGGCCCAGAAAGGGCAGGAAATAGAGACGTTCATGAAGACCGTGGATGGCGCCCGTGATGTCGCCATGGAACAGGTTGTGGGTGAGGCCCAATTGGTGGTCAGCCCGGACCGTGACCAACTGGCACGCTACGGCATTCCTGTCAGCCAGGTGATGGACTTGGTTGCCGACGCCATTGGCGGCGTCTCTGCGGGCCAGGTGATCAGTGGGAACGAACGTTATGACATCTACATTCGTTTGGCGCAGGAATTCCGTGACAGCACAGAAGCGATATCAGGCCTTGTTCTCCAGGCACCTAACGGCGGGTGGGTTCGTCTTCGCGATGTCGCGTCCGTAGAGATCATCAGTGGCCCGCCACAAATCCGAAGGGACGATGTGCAAAGACGCGTCGTTATCCAGGCGAACGTCGAAGGGCGCGATATGGGAGGGCTTGTGGCAGAACTCGAGAAACGAATCCCAGAGGCCGTTGAATTGCCCCCAGGCTACTCTGTGGTATTTGGCGGTCAATTTGAGAATCAGCGTCGCGCACAAGAACGCCTGATCATCGTCGTTCCGCTTTCTTTGTGCCTGATCTTTCTTTTGCTGTTCTTCGCCTTCGGATCCGTTGGTCAATCGTTCTTGATCATGGTGAACGTGCCTTTGGCATTGATCGGTGGAATCTTCTCGTTGTTTCTCACGGGACAGTTCCTATCCGTTCCGGGATCGATCGGCTTTATCGCTTTGTTCGGGGTGGCCGTCTTGAATGGCGTGGTGATGGTCAACGCTATTAACCAGAACGTCCTCGGCGGTATGGAACCTGACGAGGCCGTGTATCAAGGGGCGTTATCGCGCCTTCGCCCTGTTCTGATGACGGCATTGATTGCTGCTCTGGGTTTGATCCCGATGCTGCTTTCAACCGGAGTTGGTTCTGAGGTGCAGCGACCCTTGGCGACCGTGGTGGTTGGGGGATTGCTCAGTTCGACATTACTGACCTTGCTGCTCCTGCCGGCGCTCTACATGTGGTTCTCGCGTGGAATGCTCCGCAATTGGCGGCGTACTCATCAAACCAATTATCAAACCTCGGAGGTAATGTGATGCGTAGACTATTTCCTGTAACGGCTGTTCTCTTTGGCGCCGTTTTATTGGCGGGATGTGCCTCAAACAGCCAAGAGATCACAAAAAATGGCGATCTCTCGATCAAGATTGAAAACACCATCACGACTGATATCGACATGGTCAAAGTATGGAAAAGGGAAGATGGGGACCTGATCCTTACCGGGCGAATAATGCAGCGTGGGTACGGACGACTGATCAGGGGGCATGTAGATGTTGAGTTCGTCGAGAATGGTATGAAAGCGCCGCGGCAATATGTCGGCGAAATTCAACAGGCGATACCGATCACGAAGCATTTCAAGCGAGCGAACTTCGATTCCAATTTAGGAGCCGTGAAGTCGGCCGCAGGGGAATTGAATTTGCGCTATCACGAAGAGGCCCACCAGCTTGAACCGATGGAGTTAAAGAATAGTATGTAGCAGCATTTCAGTGCTGTTCTTTGGGAAGAAAGGAAGGTTCGCTTTTTGGCGGGCCTCTTTTTCTAAGCTCTGGATACATGAAAGGAATTTCCAAACGAGCGAAAGATGATGACCTGAGCCCCGTTTTCTCCTCCATTTTTAGGTAGAGTCCATCGTCCCGGAGAGGAGATGGACATGAAGGCATCAAGGTTCAGCGAAGAGCAGATCATCGCCATCCTGCGCGAGCAGGAGGCGGGACAGAGGACGGCGGATGTGTGCCGGCGGCACGGTATCTCGGAAGCAACGTTCTACAAGTGGAAGTCGAAGTACGGCGGCCTGGAGGTGTCGGACGCCAAGCGCCTGAAGGCGCTTGAGACCGAGAATGCCCGGCTGAAGAAGCTTCTGGCCGAAGCGATGCTCGACAACGCCATGCTGAAGGACATCAATTCAAAAAAGTGGTGACGCCCGCCGCCAGGCGACGGGTCGTCGCCCGCCTGCGTGAGGTTTACGCGGTGAGCGAGCGGCGGGCATGCCGGGCCTTGGGCGCGGACCGCAGTTCGGTGCGCTACCGGTCGATCAAGCCGGATGACGCGGCGATCCGGGAGCGCCTTCGGGCACTGTCGGCGGAACGCCGCCGGTTCGGCTACCGGCGCCTGCATGTGATGTTGTCGAGGGAAGGTCTGCATATGAACCAGAAGAAGCTGCGTCGCCTATACCGGGAAGAAGGTCTTCAGGTGCGCCGCCGGGGCGGCCGCAAGCGGGCCCTGGGCACACGGTCCCCCATGCTCCTGCCCCAGGGGCCGAACCAACGCTGGTCGCTGGACTTTGTGTCGGACGCGCTGAACGACGGGCGGCGCTTCCGCATTCTCTGCGTCGTCGACGACTTCACGCGGGAATGCCTCGGTCTGGTCGCCGATACGTCGCTGTCCGGCGCCCGCGTGGCGCGGGAGTTGGACGCCGTCATCGGCCGACGCGGCACGCCGCTGACCGTGGTCAGCGACAACGGCACCGAGCTGACCAGCATGGCGATCCTCAAGTGGTCGCAGGATCGCCGGATCGACTGGCATTACATCGCGCCGGGCAAGCCGCAACAGAACGGCTTCGTCGAAAGCTTCAACGGGCGGCTGCGTGACGAATGCCTGAACGAGACGCTGTTCGCCTCCCTGTCGCACGCCAGGGCCGTCCTGGCCGCCTGGAAGTTTGATTACAACCACCACCGGCCGCACTCCGCCCACGGCGGGGCGACGCCGGTCGAGTTCGCCGAAAAAGCCGATAGGGGGCATGCCCCCTATCGGCTTGAACACAACGCCCGCACAGGGCAACATTTTGAAACCGGACTCTCCCTCTGACTGGAGGGAAGACGGGGCTCAGGTCACAAATTACGAGGTTCCGACCTTGTTAGATTACGGGTGAGCGAGATTGCACCGAACGGCAGAGTTGCCGACCGCGCAACGATCAGGCAGCAAAAGACCGATAGGCCAGTTACTTTCGAGATCTCTGAACTGACTCGAAATGCGGTCGACGTACTCCTGGCTCACCACGGGTCAAGGAGCATTGAGTACATGTTCCCGGGACGTGGGAGCGATTCCGGCCCCATCTCTACCCGACAGTATGCGAGGTTGGTTTCGAAGTGGGTGGAAAGCATCGGCCTAGACCACACACAGTTCGGCACCCATTCCTTGAGGCGCACCAAGGCTGCGCTGATTTATAGAAAGACCGGCAACTTGCGGGCCGTTCAACTCCTGCTTGGTCACACGAAGATCGAGAGCACTGTGCGATATCTCAGCATCGAGGTCGACGATGCGATCGAGATCGCGGAGAAGGTCGACATCTAAGACAAGGAGGCGGGGAGGTAACGCTCCTCGCAGACCTCCTCAAAGTCCAAGTGCGTTCCCTATAACGCTGCCAACCTGCTCGGTCGTCTGCCGCAATGGATCGGCAGCCAAGTGAGCGTACACAGCTGTGGCCTGCGGCGTACGATGGCCCAAGAGGCCGCCGATGATTGGCAATGATCCGCCAACGCTGATGCCCATGGAGGCGAAGGTGTGGCGAAGGTCGTGAATACGGACATCCGCCAAGCCGGCACGGGCACGAATCCGTCGCCACGGGCGCTGCAGGTCGGTGATGTGCTGCTTATCCTTCTTGCCGACGAAGACATATGGATTTTCATCGACGCGTTCGATGCTCTCCAATATCCGGCTTGCCGCCTGGCTGAGCGGGATCGCCTTGGCGCCGTGCCGGTCAGACTTGTGCTGCCTGAGGAGAATGAGGCCGTTGGCCAGGTCCACCTCTTCCCATTTCAATTTCTGGATTTCGCCGAGGCGGGCGCCTGTCAGGATTAGCAATCGGTAGGCTGCGCCCACCGTCTTGTTGATCGCGTGATCGGCCTCGGCCTGATCGAGGGCGATCGCCAGCTTCTTCAGTTCCTCCATGGAGAGGAAGCGCTGCCGGCGCGTCTCGCGGAACGGCCGGACACCAGTCGTCGGATCGATATGGGGCTCGACGAGGCCCCAGATCCGGGCACGGCCATACATGGCCTTGAGCAGCCCCAGAACCCGGTTGGCGTTGTAGCGGGTCTCCTTGAGGCTTTGATGGAGACGATCCACGTCCGAGTGCCGCAACTCATGGATGCTGCGCCGCCCCACGTCCGGCAGGATGAACTTGTCGAGCAGCCACTGGTGGGCCTTGATGGTGCTTTCCTTGCACCGGCCTTCGCAATGGTCCGACATGTAGCGATCGGCCAGATCCGCGACGGTCATGGCCGAGCGGCCCTCGTCCCGGTCCTGGCGGGGATCGCTGCCGCGCGAGACGGCGCTCAATTGCTGGCGCGCTTCCGTCCGCGCTTCCTCCAGGGTCATGACCCCGTACCGCCCGAGTGTCACCCGCCGGCTGCGGCCATGCCGATTGCGATACTGGATCACGAACGATTTCACGCCCGACGGCTTGATGCGCACGCCGAAGCCGGGAAGGGAGGAATCCCAGAGAACGACCTCCTTGTCACCAGCGCTGGTCTGGTCGATGTCGCGTTTCGTGAGTCTGGTCATGATTGCGGCTCCGGTAAGCGAGAGGTAAGATCATGCTTACCTATTCGGGCCATGACCGGCAATCAAAGTCAACGATAAATTTTAAATAATATGTTTTAAAACAATCTATTACAAACAATAGCAATCCCGGACAACGTTGGGCAGGATATGTGTCATCAAACTCATAACCTGAAGGTCGCAGGTTCAAATCCTGCCCCCGCAACCAAACAAAAAGCGCCCCAACCTCAACAGGTTAGGGGCGCTTTTTCATGGCCGGAAAACCGCCGCCTGAACGGCCGGGGTCAACCTATGGGAATCAGGTGAAATCCACTTCCTGCAATTCTCTACAAGGTTTTTTGATATATCAGCGATCATCAAAAATACCAGCTGCGAAACGTGAGGTGGTCCCAGAAAATCGGACAGTTGGTTAAGGTGTATTCCGCCAGTTACGGAGGAATACGAAATGACGAAGCGACGGAAGTTCACGGCTGAGTTCAAGGCGAAGGTGGCGCTGGACGCGCTGGCACGGTTCGCCAAATCCCAGACCGTCGGCGCCTACTTCGGATTGACACCGAAGCGTTATCAATCGGGAGAGACCGATTATTCCGGCCGTATCAGAAAGGTCGGGCACAGGGCGGTTCGTTCGGCCCTTTACGAGGCGGCGACCGTCTTGCTCCGGCGAAGCACCAAGCCGTCGGCCCTCAAATCCTGGGGATCAAGAATCGCGCACCAGCGTGGACACAAGAAGGCAGTCGTTGCCATCGCCAGAAAGCTGGCAATCATCCTTCACAGAATATGGGTCAACAACGAAACTGAACCGCCCCGGGTTTCCCGGAGGCGATTTGGTTTGAGTCACGCCACCATGGCGAACTCGCTGGCTTGCGCGTAGTAGCGCGCTTCGGCTTCCGCCGGAGGAATGTTTCCGATCGGCGCCAAGAGCCGCCTGTTGTTGAACCAGTCGACCTGACCTTGCCCCCTGAAACACCCCCGCTTTGAGGTTAGAGTCCGTTCACCGACTTGAAGGAGACGGACGATGAAGCGCAGCAGGTTTTCGGAAGAGCAGATCATCGGGATTTTGAAGGAGCATCAGGCCGGATTTTCGGCAGCCGATCTGTGTCGCAAGCACGGGATCTCGGATGCGACGTTCTACAAATGGCGGTCCAGGTACGGCGGCATGGAGGTGTCCGACGCGAAGAAGCTGAAATCCCTGGAGGATGAGAACCGGCGGCTGAAGAAACTTCTGGCCGAGCAGGTTCTGGACAACGCGACGCTGAAAGAGATGCTCGGAAAAAACTTCTGAAGCCCAGCTCCAGGAGGAACGTCGTGGACTGGGCGATGACCCAGAAGAACTATTCCCAGCGCAAGGCCTGCGCGCTTGTCGGCATCGACCGCAAGAGCTACCGCTATGCGTCGAAGCGCCCGGATGACGTGGCCTTGAGGAAGCGGCTCCGCGATCTGGCCTCGGAGCGGAGCCGCTTCGGCTACCGGCGCCTGGGACTTCTGCTCGACCGGAAAGGCCGGCATGTGAACCACAAGAAGCTCTGCCGGCTCTACAAGGAAGAGAAGCTGACCGTACTCCGGCGGGGTGGACATAAGAGGGCACGCGGCACGCGCCGGCCAATGGCGGTGCCGGATCGGCCGAACCGGCGCTGGTCGCTCGACTTCCTGGCGGACACGCTCAACTGCGGCCGGCGCTTCCGCATTCTTGCCGTGGTCGATGACTTCTCGCGGGAGTGTCTTGGCCTTGTCGTCGACACGTCGATCTCGGGTGTCCGTGTTGCCCGAGAACTCGACAGCATCGCCATCTATCGATGGCTATCCCCGCATGGTCGTCTCCGACAACGGCACGGAGCTGACCTCGAACGCCATTCTCAAGTGGCAACTGGACCGCCGGGTCGACTGGCATTACATCGCGCCCGGCAAGCCGACGCAGAATGGCTTCGTCGAAAGCTTCAACGGACGGTTCCGCGACGAGTGCCTCAACGAGCACCTGTTCCAGGGCCTCGGGGAGGCCCGCCGGATCATCGAGGCTTGGCGGACCGACTACAACGTCAGCAGACCCCACACCAGTCTCGGCGGCCTCACGCCCGTCGAGTTCAGAACCCAACAGGCCCGATCGCCTGAGCTCCGCGATGGCTCCGCTCTCGGGCCTGTTGATCACCGAGCCCAAACAAGGCAAAACCGGAACAGACGCTGCTCACGAGTGGGGGAATAACGGGGGCAAGGTCACTGTCCGCAGACATCGGGATCACGCCCGAGCCTCAGCTGGACCATGCCGCCTATATCGAGTATTGGCTGAAGGTTATGAAGGCCGACAAGAAGGCTATCTTCACCGCCGCATCTCAGGCGGCCAAGGCCACCGACTTCCTGGCCAACCTCCAGCCGGTTGAAACCGAGGCCGCCGCTTAGGCGGCCTCTTCTTGCATGCCTTCAGGCAAATTAGATGGCTCCTACACCACACTAAAATGCACTTGCGCACGCACTTACGCTACGCTGAGCACGTTTCGTAAGTGCGTGGCGAGAAATCGTCCTCAAAGTGAGAAAAGGATGAACTAAATCGGGCCCATAGCGCGAAAATTCTTTGAATATTTCGCGTTGTGTGATTCTCTGACAATCAACCGGAAGTATATCTTACGGATATAAGATGAAAAAGTTGAAGTAGTGTAGGCGGCCGAAATGCACGATGGCAAGACGACAACTGCGCATAAGGACAGCGCACACATGGATGTTGCTGCCTTTCATCGTGCCTATCAGATGCGGGCCGGCAACGTCATGTGGTTTCTCGGTGCCGGTGCTTCCCGCGCGGCTGGTATCAAGACTGCCGGCGATATGATCTGGGATTTCAAACAAAATCTCTATCGGTCGCATAAGAAGCTCTCCCCCAACGCGATCGCCGATCCAGGTGATCCCGCCGTTCAGCGCAAGCTCCAACGTTACTTTGACGAGCTTTCAGAGTTTCCGGCCAGTGGGGCTCCCGACGAGTATGCGCGATATTTCGAGGCGACATATCCTCATGCAAACGATCGACGAGCATATCTTGATAAGCTCATCAAGCAGGGAAAGCCGACTTACGGGCACCTAGGACTCGCGCTGCTGATGCGGGAAGGCTGTTGTCGGATCGTGTGGACAACCAATTTCGACCGAACAGTCGAGGACGCAGCCGCCAAAATCTACGGATCGACAAACGACCTTGTGGCCGGCGACCTCGGAGAGCCGAAGAAGATTGCCGATGCACTCGATGCCAAACGTTTCCCGATCTACGGTAAACTTCACGGCGACTATCATTCCGTTGCGCTCAAAAACACCGACGATGAGCTTAGAGAGCAAGACGTCGAGATGAGACGAGCCCTGGTCCAAGCATGCAAGACAAATGGGCTAGCCGTCGTCGGTTACAGTGGTAGAGACGTGTCCGTGATGGATGCGTTACGCGAAGCATTGGACGAAGGACGTGGATTTCCGCACGGACTATTCTGGTTCAAACGATCCGGTGAAACGCCCTTCGAGGCCGTGACAGAGCTGATCGCGGAAGCCCGCCGCCTGGGCGTAGATGCTCATCTTATCGAAAACGAGACCTTTGATGAGCTCGTTTCCGATCTCGTTCGTTTCCTGCCTGAAACCGCAGACAAACTCGCAGATATCGAGGGTGCCAAGCCACCGCGTCTTCGCAGTGCACCGTTGAAGACCCCTGGTGCGACGACGCCGTCTATCCGCACCAACGCCCTGCCGATTATCTCACATCCTGTCATGTGCCAATTAGTCGACTGCGATATTGGCGGCTGGTCAGAGATTCGGGAGGCGATCGAAAAGGCTGGTGTCGATATCGAAGCGCGTCGCACCAAAGAGGGCGTCATCGCCTTTGGGCGTGAACCGGATATACGGAAGGCTTTCGAACCATTCGGTATCAAAAGGTTCGAGACTCGCTCCATCCCTGACAAAAACCTCGCATACGAGAGTGAAGACCGTCGTCTTATTCGGGACGCGCTGATGCGGGCTATTGGTAATCGGCCGCAAATTAAAGTCGTTCGCCGAGGATGGAGGGTTATCGCGCTGCCAAATCTAGACACCGTGAAGCCTGCTGACTTTCAGCTCGGCAATGTCAAACCCGTAGATCGCCTGTCGGGCATGGTAGGCAATACCGGCATTCGTTGGACCGAATGTTGTGAGTTGCGTCTCGACTACAAACTAGATCGCCTCTGGCTTCTGATGGAGCCCATCATTCACCGTGACATTCCGAAAGAAACCGGTGCAACGCAGGTCGAGGAGTCCAAGGAGTTCGTGCGTGACCGGCTGGCCGGGCGCTTCAATCCGAAGGTGAATGCCATGCTGAGCGGATGGGCAAGTCTGCTCGTTGGAAGCGACCGCACTGTCACGCTTCGAAGTTTCGGGATATCAGACGGTATCGATGCGACATTCGAGGTTTCATCGATAACCGGGTTTAGTGGGGTAAGTCGATGACAGCATCCCCGCAGCCTTTTCAACTACCCGGCTATTCCGTTCTCCACGAACAGGAGTTGCGGTTCGGTTCCGAGGATCCAAAAGCCGTGGATGCCCATCCGCTGCAAGGTCTGCTTCGGTTCGGACCGTATTCGCAAGACAAATTAGCGGCGATCGCGGACCCCATTCGGGTAGCCATCATTGCACCTGCTGGTCAGGTCGAGAGGGTCAACGGTCTGCTGCGGGAGCTTCAGCAATCTCACCAACCACGTGAGCGCCCTCGCTATCTTCCGAGCTTTCCCGGGTGCGCGAAGATCTTCCACGTAAACATGGGACCTGCCGGGCCACAGACAAATGTCGAATTGCCCGGAGATTTGACCGAACAGATAAAGGCGGCGGAAAAGCCCCATCTCAAGCTTGCCGAGGCGCTGCAACACGCACTCCGTGCTTTGAGCCACCAACGCGACGCCTTCGATGTCGTTTATATTCTATTGGACAAGGCTTGGGAGCCTGGCTTCTACGGCGGTGAAGGAGACGACTTCAATCTTCACGACTATGTAAAAGCTATCGCCGCCTTCGAGGGGATTCCCACGCAATTTCTGAACGAAGACCGCTCTCTGGCGTACTATTGTCGCGCCAGTGTGATGTGGCGCCTGGGTATCGCTCTTTATACCAAAGCTGGGGGCGTGCCTTGGGTTCTGGCCAATATCGATCCTGGTACCGCTTACATCGGTATCGATTATGCTCTGCGACCCAATACGGACTCCGACTCGCGGTTTGCGATCTGTTGCAGTCAGGTATTCGACGCTGAAGGCTCAGGACTTGAGTTTGTCGCCTACGAGGCCAGCGGCGTGCGCATGTTCGGAAAGAATCCCTTCCTGCATCGGGATCAGATGATGAAGGTGATGTCACGCAGTCTAGCCGTCTATCAGCGCAAGCACGCCGGTGCGGTACCTTCGCGTATCGTGGTGCACAAGAATACGGAATTCAAACCCTATGAGATAGACGGGGTGTTCGACGCGTTTCCTAACACGGAAAATGTCGAGCTCATTCATGTGCAGCAAAACTGCGGATGGCGTGGGGTTTATATCACCAAACCGCAACAGCCGAACCGCTATCCATGTTTGCGAGGTAGCACCTTCCAACTCGGTCCGCATACCTCATTGCTTTGGACCCAAGGCGACTTGCCGGTTGTGGCCAACGGACAATCGTATTTCAAAGAAGGAAAAGGAATTCCCGAACCTCTAATCTTGAATCGGCATGCCGGACGCGGCGCGATGGACGACTTGTGTAAGGAGACTCTCGCGTTGACGAAGATGGATTGGAATAACGATGCACCATATGACCGGATGCCGGTGACTCTTAACTTTGCAGGCACGCTCGCCTCCGTGGTGAAGCAGATGCCGAAATTGGAGCCACGGTCTTACCCGGTCCGTTTGTTCATGTGATTTATTGTAGGGGAAAGCCTTCCCCGCGCTGCAATCCGCACCAGCGGCTTTCCACTACCCCTTCGAGCGGGGCGACCCCGCAACGCCCCCTTCTTAGGTCGCCGCGCCGCGTCGGTTTTCCCGTTCATCTGAAATCACCCACGGTCGTCCCCAAGGGGAGGGGCTGGGTTTAGCCCGGCCCCGCTTGCCGTCAATGGCCTGCCCGCGCCGGCGCTAACGCGCCCGTGTTGGCCATGACGGCGCGCTCCCTGCCTGGCCGTGCCGTTCGTCTCCCAGCCCTTCGGGGACAACCAACAATGGGAGATTGAATGATGAAACTGATAACCGAAGCGCAGCAGCAGAAGCTTCTGGAGAATGGCCAGAGGAATGCCGCCCGCCTTGCCGAAGGTGAGAGTGAGCTGGATCTGGTGCCCGTGGTGAAGCTCTTTACCCCTGACGGTGCCGCCACTTGGCTTCTGACGGAAGTCGATCCGGAAGAGCCAGATATCGCCTTCGGTCTTCGCGACCTGGGATTCGGCTGTCCGGAGCTGGGCAGTGTCCGAATTTCGGAGATCGCTTCAGTTCGCGGCAAGCTAGGTTTGCCGGCGGAACGCGATAGGTACTTCCACCCGACTAAGCCCCTTTCGGCCTTTGCCGACGAAGCTCGTACTAGGGGCCGTATCGTTGCCTGAGCACCAAGAGGGAACAGCCCCGCTTCGGCGGGGCTGTTTTTGTTTGGAGCTACACCGTGAGCATATAGTAACTGTCGCGCTCGATGAGACCTGCCCAGCCGCCAGCCGGAGCATGCGGTGCATGGATGGTGACGGCCAGACCGTCAGTGTCCGCTCGCGCGTGGCCGAACACGCGCTCGCCGATGGTCAGGACGTAGGTGCCGAGCTCCGCAGAGTAGGGCGTGATGCGCGCACAGCCCTGGCGGCCTGAAGATGGACCAGGCGCGGCGGCTGAAGGAACTGGAAAGGGAGAATGCCCTTCTACGCCGGGCCGTGTCTGACGTGACGCTGGAGAACCTGGTCCTGAAAGAGGCCGCGGAGGGAAACTTCTAAGCCCCGAGCGCCGCCGCCAATGCGTGGTCCATGTCCGCTAGAAGTACGGCCTATCGGAACGTCGCG
>NZRL01000074.1 GCA_002696205.1 Rhodospirillaceae bacterium
ATGGTGCCTCGGCATCATCGGGTGGAAAACTCAGAGGTAAGATGGAGGACGCGGAGCTCCCACCAGATGTTGTTGAGCTCGCTCTAGAATTGCGCCGTGGTTATGCGAAGTCTTCTCGAACCCCTCGATATATGGAAGCGGAATTAGGTGAAACTCTCCAAGACCGTGTAAAGGCCGAGGTTATGACGTTGCGTTCGATGTTAATTGCGGGGGAACTCGATCTGGACGGACCGAGTTTTCATGCGCTCTGCGTCGCGCGTCTCGACAAGATCAACGAAGCTCGTGAGCCCGGTACGGATGATCAGTCTGCGTTCTTGAAGGGTTGTTTGTATGACATCGCAGACCGCTGCATGATGCGATTTGTGAGGCCCCAATGAGGTCGATCAATCGTATTGGAACTAGATCGGCAAGCTTGCCGCTTTCAGCAGACGATGTGGTTGAGTTCCATGCCGCGCGCTTGCTCCTTTTGATAAGCCTCTGTGGTACCGCTGGCCGCATCGACGGATTAACGAAGATGGCTAAGCTCGACTTTTTTGCTCGGTATCCTGATTTCTTTGAAGTTGCGGCGGCCAGATTGCGAACATCGTCAGATGATACGGTGTTGCACGACCCAAATAGCAGTTCTGCAACAGAGTCGGCGATGGTCCGCCATCACTATGGCCCGTGGGACAAGCGCTATTACCACGTTCTTGCCCATCTGGAATCCAAGAGTCTGATAACGGTGGCGAAGGAGGGTAAGGCATATCAATTGGCGTTGACCGACCTAGGGAAGCAACATGCAAAGGCGCTCGTCTCTGCACCTTCGTTTTCGGGCCTGGTCGACCGCATGCGTACGATAAAGAAGGTTTTCGGCGGCAAGAGTGGGACGTTTCTGAAGGATCATATTTACAAGGTATTTGATGAAGAGGTGGGCCGCCGTCCCATGGGGCAGGTGATAGGATGAGTGATGGGAGCCCGCTTTTCTCGATAGGTCGGCTGCAACGTCGGCTATCCAGCGGTAACGTTGAGGAGCTCGAATTCGACCGAGGAGTAAACTTGCTCGTCGGCCCGCCGAATACTGGCAAGACTAAGTGGTTGCAAACCCTGGATTTCCTTTTCGGGGACACCGGCGATAACCCGTTCGAGGGTTCCGAAGAGACTGGACTTCCAGAGAAATACGAAGCCGCTGGTGCGGAGTTTCGTTTTGGACAAGAAGCCTTCTGGATCGAACGTAGGTGGAGGGAGGTTGGTGCGAAATCCAAAGTCTTCGTTGGCGATGAATCCCTACCGGCTCGAGAATTCCAACATTGGATAATGGGGAAATTGGGCATCCCAATTCTCCATTTTCCAAAAGGCAACCCCATGTCTGGGCAGACATGGCCTGAGCTCAGCTTCCGAATGCTACTGCGACACGTCTACCGACAGCAACGCTTTTGGGGCGATCTTGCAGACAAACAGCCTGAAGGTGAGCAGCAGGCATGCCTAATGCAGTTCCTCGGACTGGCAGAGAAAGTCTTCACCGAAGAGTATGGTGAGCTTATTTCCCTGAAGTTGCAGGTGGAACACCTTAAGGCAAGCTATGCAAATTATGGGACAGCTCTTGAAGCGCTTGCCCGCGACATTCTATCTGAACCTGGGCTTTCTGTAGGAGTTTCCGCCGCGACGGTCAGGGCAGCCGAAGGCAGGCTTGCTGAGGAAATCAATTCACTCAGGACTCAGCGTTCCGAATTGATCGCGTCCGCGCGTGATAAAGCGATTGCCCCTGGCGGTCGCCGTCGGGTTGTTGAACTCGGACAAGAAAGAGCTACGAACACGGTTGCACTTCAGGAACTTCGCTTAAAGTTAGACGAGGCGACTGAACGTTTAGCTGACCTGAATCGATACCGTGCGGAGTTGGCAACGGAGTCTGAGCGCCTGGACCGAGCAGAGGAAGCTGGACGTATTTTGGCGGACCTCAGAATCACGCATTGTCCAGCTTGCGACCAGGCAGTTCATCAGGATAGCACCGATGATGATGAATGCTTCTTGTGCCACCAGCCTGTACCGAAAGAACCGATGGTAGCGCAGCTCGGCGCGGTCCGGATTAAGTTCGAACGCGACCGCCTTTCCGGTGAGATTGAAGAGGCAGACGAACTCATTGCCTCGCTGAATTCTGAAATGAGTCGCCTTCGAGGTGAAATTTCATCGATACAAGAACGGCTGCGTTTTGTCGAAAATGAACTCGCGCCGTCGCGCGAGGCTGTCAGCGCACTAGTGCAAGAAGATGTTAGCGCCCTCGACGTAGCGTTGGGTGAAACGAGTGAGAGGCAACGTCAGTTAGGGCGATTGTCTTCTGCCGTTGCTGCGGGTGCTGAAATCTTGGAGCGCGTTCGCGAGCTCGAGAGGAAGATAACTCCGCTGCAAAGTCGCGTTGAAGAGGCCGCGCGCTCAACTGATTTTGAGGCCGCAGCTGCGGAGCTTGAAGACGGAATCAACGAGTACCTCTCTGCAATCAATGTGCTTAAACCCGGAGCTTGGCGCCACAACCCGGTTCGGATTGATATTTCTAGGTCGGGGTTCAGCATCAAGGTCGGAACCCGACGTTGGAGCGCTGTGCTGGGTGGCACGGATACTTTGTATTTTCTCATGGCCTACCAGTACGGTCTGCTGACTCTCAGCGGTAAAAATGGCTGTCATTATCCGGGTATCTCCATCATCGATGTTCCCGGCGAATTTTCAGGGGAGTCCATCGAAGACAAGGAGAATTTCATCGTCCAGCCATTTATAGAACTGCTGTCCCGGGACGGCTATCAGGCCTGCCAATTGATCATCACAGGTGCTTCGTTCACCGGGCTGGAGAATGTCACACGGAGAGAATTGCGGCATGTCTATACGGCCTAGCCGCGCCATTTAACTAACCCAACACCGTTGGCTTTTCTTCCTTGCGGCGATGCCAGTGAAGAGTGGTGATCCAGGATTAAAGCTTGAGTCTTGCAGAGGGCCGAATCGGAATTACTCCCGTCTAACTTGAAAAAGAATTTATGCGGAAGACAGGTGCCAATGACGAAGGCAACACTTACCAACGATCAGCAGTTTGCGCGGCTATGCGAGAACGGGTTCGGCTTCGTCTCAACGGCAATCGAGCAGCTTTGGCAGAATGGTTCGCCCGATGCATTGAAATACTCGGTCATCAATTTCTACTCGGGCATTGAACTTTTGCTGAAAGCCAGGTTGATGCATGAGCATTGGACGCTGATTGTTGCCGATTCAAACAAAGCAGACGTCGAAGAGTTCTTGAACGGAGAAGCTCAAACTGTTGGCTTCATGCAGGCCGTGCAACGATTAAAAAAAGTCGCGCGGGTTACCGTCCCACAGAATGCCGTGAGCTCATTTGATGAGTTACGGAAACATCGTAATCGAATGGTGCATTTCTATCATCCAATCGATGTGAACGAGCCAGACCAAAGCAAGCAGCGGGAAGCTGTGATCCTGGAGCAATGCAGAGGCTGGTTTTATCTGCGCCGCCTATTGGGTGATGAATGGAACGACATATTCGAGGCCTTCCAGAACCAGGTGCAAGACATCAACCTTGCGATGAAAAGACACCATGAATACCTGAGGGCCGTATACCAACAAATCCAACCAGAGCTAGAACTAGAACGTCAAAAAGGGGCATTCTTGGCGGCCTGTAGCGCTTGTGGCTTCGATGCCCAAGTTCTTGTGACAGTCGGGCCGCAAGAGCAAAAATGCCGAGTGTGTCTCGCGGAAGAAAGCTTCCTTGTACACGTCTGCCCTGATCCTGATTGTGGAAAATCGACTACCTTGCCTGTTGAGGAATGTGACGCTTGGGTATGTGAGCACTGCCAGACATCCATAGAATTAGATGAAGTGCTCGTTGCGTACACGCTGGAAGGCAAAGCCGATCACGACGACTACAATCCAGTGGGGCTATGCACAGAATGTCACCATACCCCAGAAACAGCGGGCACATTGGATGACGGTGAGCGCTGCTTTTGCTTCAACTGCTTCTGTTGGCCAGAAAGAATCGAATTCTGTGAATGGTGTAACGAGCCATTCACCGGCGAGGCCAACGGCACCTTCTGGTCGGGTTGCGAAAGATGCGATGGGCAGGCGGGTTGGACGCGCGATGACTGAGGTGAAGCTCGAAAAATTCTTTTGCAACATATGAAAAGGGAAGCCAAAGAACTTCACTCGTGGGGAACTTTCCGAAACCGACCATGACGAATACGATCCGGAACGTTGGGCGCAATGCTTTTTCGCTGTTGAGTTCTGTGGTTGTGAGCATCTCGCGTTGGCGACGAGAGCTCATTTCTCAGAAAATGGTGCTCTTCGTAGGCGTTGCTGCTGCTCGAACAGCGCCGCTTCCCATGCCTCGTCGGTCGCGAAGTTGCTTACGAGCATAAACTTCCCTGACTTGCCCACACTTAAAGCGGCAGTCTTGCTGCCCGGTCTGGCAGGGTCATAGGTCAACACGCGATTTGAGTTTTGGGCGCTTCGATTGTTTTCGAGTTTGGCAACACGCGCTTTGAGGCTTCGCGCGGTCAATGTGTCACCTCATGCCCTTCCAATTTTTCAACGCGCCTTTCCAGGTCTGACGTTTCCAAAATCCTGGAGAGAATGGAGAGCATGTTCGCCAACTTACTGGCGTCTGAAACGTCAATTTTGCCATTGCGGGCTTCCCGATAGAGCTTCGCCATTTCCCGCGATACGTCGCCAACAGTCTTGAGCTTCACTCGCTTTCCAGTGGGGGAGGGGGGAGGCGCGTCGTCGCGAGTCTCAGCGGGCGTTTCGGGCGACCAAGGTTGCAAAATCGAGTCATTAGTCATGTGGTAAGCCCTCACTCTTCCAACCCTGTACCTCGCACAATAACCTCGCCAGTTCGATGATTGCTCGGTGGCTGTCGCTTGCTGCGCGGCCAGAGCGGATATCTTCGATGCGTCGGCAAATGAAAGTAGTGAACTCTGCTCTGGTCATCCCAAGGCCGGCATCGTCTGCGGCTGCTTCGATCTTGAACAGGTGGGACAAGACCTCCGGGTCGTTGGGCCAAGACGCAGAGATGAGCAGCGCATACTTGATGGAAACGCCATGCGGGAGAACGCTACGTGCGGCGTTGAACGAAGCGGCTTCCGGGTCGGTGAAAATTCTGTGTTCAGCATGGAGCCTCGCCGCGAACTTCAGCTTCAAAGCGGACAAGCCGCCAACCCCCTGTGATGCTGCGGCGAGTTCTTGTTCGACTTTTTTGAGTTGGTCATTTTCCGATGGAGTTGAGTTATTCACGGGATCACCTTTCCGGTTTCGCAGCCCACATCGGGGCGCGGGTTGCAGATAAATTGTTGGTCGTATCGCCGGGGACATGCGACACACCTGAAGGTGTGTTGTCGCTGTCGTCCCCCAAGAGGGAGGGCGTCGCAGGAGACATGTCGCCGAATTGTCGCTGTCGCGTCGTCTTGTCTCGGGTGGCCTTCAACACTTCGGCGATGCATTGTTCGGCAAGGGCCGATCCATCCCCGGCCAATCGGTAAACGTTGTCTTTGACGGCAAGACGACCACGTTCGATCAAATCTTTCCGTGCGCGCTCAAAGGCCTTTTTCTTCGCTGTGTCGGAGTCTGCGGAACTCAAGCGATAGAATGCCGGTCGCCAATTGCTCAGATGCAACCCGAGAAAATTTCCCTGCTCGTCGATTCCGCCATGTTCCGATGCGGCTTCGTGGAAGGATTGGAGCCCCAACTTCTGATTGGTGGTTAGCGGCTTTTCATAAGTTGTGGGTTGGGAGGTGTCGGGTACGACTACACATGACGTAATTACATCGCCGTCTTCGTCCGTACCGACTTCTACAACTTGTAGAACGAAGCGATGGGTTTCACCGTCTTTGCCATCCTTCGCCTTGTCCACTTTCCAGCTACGAACATCGCCCTCGCGACTGACGAGAACTGCGGCGTCGAGTGCAGCAAACAGGCTTGAATGACCTCGCAGGCCTTTGGAAGAATCTTTGCCAGTGTGGGCGACCAGGACGACAAGTCCGGTAATCAATCGTTGAAGCTTCTTTGCGCCTTCGATGATGGCCCCCATGTCCCGGCTGCTGTTTTCGTCCATATCGGGCGCGGCGCGGTTCAGCGTATCGATTATGATTACGCAACCTACCGGACAGATTGCAGCGAGGTCGGCAACATCCTGCGGATCGGTTAGACAAAAGGGTTGCAGGACTAACGCCAGACCACCTGACATTCCCCGTCCACTGATGCGCTGCCATGCCGCTACACGCCCCCTGTATCCGCCTTCGCCCTCTAGCCCAACGTACAGAACGGAAGCGGGCCGTGTTATATGGCCAAAGAACGGTGATCCTTCGGCTATGGATGCAGCTAGGGCGATTGCCAGGAACGATTTGCCCGATCCAGACGGACCATAGATCGCGACAAGACCGACCGAAGGAAACACGCCCTTGATGCACCACCGCAGCGATGGGAGTGTTTCCAAAGCATAGACCGGCAGTGCCTCGAAGCGCTTTTTCCGGCATTCTGCGGCAAGCTGTCGTTCAATGACCTCATCCATCGCGTCCGGATCGGCTTTGGTTCTTTCCCACAAGCCTTTCGCTTTGTAACGCCCGTACCGTGTTGCCCATTCAAGAAAGATATCTTCGAACTTTGGGCCATGCGTCTTCAACGCAGCGGCGACCATTCGAACATCGTCTTTCGTCTTCGGCTCAAGGTGGGTCAAAACTCTGCGTATCGTCGTGCGCTCTTCTTCCAGCGACGGCATAAAGCCGAAATCGACTCCTTCATGTGCCATGTGGTCAGTCATCGGTTCTATGTGGGTGCCTTTGTGGGCAGGCCCGCATACCGTCCTTCAACTTACTGATTTTCAGGGAGTTACGGCGGAGGTTGTCTCCGCTGTTACGTATCTGGCGTGCGCTGGCGCTTAAGTTCGGCGACAAGTTCGCGGATTGCGTCGTCCGGTTTCCCCGCAATTCGGGCGATGTTGATCGCTTCGATTTCGTTACTGGGCCACGCAGCACAACGCTGCCCTAATTTTACTGGCGGCGTCATAAGCTGCTGTTTGATTCTGAGGTACAATGTGGATTTTGATAGCCCAGTTGCCGACATGACGGCAGGGAGGCGAAGAAGTGTCGCTGTTGAGTTCATTTTGTTCGCTCCAAATGAACGCCTTGGGGTTCAAGACGTGAGCGAACTATTCAAGGATAGGGTGTTTAAAAACTAAGGTGAGTTTTTAACCCATCTTTGATTGGGGCGGCCAACACCCGTTTCAGAAAGTCACTCGCGCGGCGGCGAGATCACAACATCGACCCGTAAAAGCCCGTCTTTTGGTCCCGAGAGATCGGCTTCGATTGCTGCCGGATTTTTCAGCTCATGCTTGGGGTCGTAAACTAGGCAAATGATGTGATCGACTTGGGGATTGCCGCCATAATCTATAAAGTCTGCTGCAAGCTCGGTCTTTATTTTCTTGGCATCCGCAGCCTTCCGCACGTATTTCAACTCTACCATCGTGCGCAAAGTTTTTAAAAAAAACTCACATCGCGCAGATGATCCAGCAACAGAGGGATTCCATTCTTCCTCTCGGACATCCGCGATGTATGCCGCAAGAATTGATCGGAAGAGGTATTGGCAATCCCATTCGTTATTAATTTTTAAAATCGCGCCCTTGTGTGGGTGGTCCCTTAAACTTAGGACCGACTCGTGAAAACGTCGTGTCAATCCGAGAACTAAATCGACATCTGCCTCTACGGGAGTCGTAGCTGATAGGTGCGGTTTTTTTGATGCAACATAGTCTATGGCAGCAGCGATGCTGGCCACCTGACGTTGAGCTACGATGACAAGAAAAGGTGGTCCATCCACCGCGTTGTCTGCTCGGTACTTGTGATCTTCCTCATCAAGTTCATTTATCATCTCTTGAACAAAGGCGCGGTAGTTAATCAGCGCCCCATCAAAGACGTCTGGAGAGGCAAATTTTTCATTCGGAATATCAATGTCACCCACGAATTCCATGGAATAATGATAGAGGACGCTCAAAATGTTTTTACAACTACCGTACCAGCTTTCGCGATGAGCGCCGCTATAGCCCCGCAGCTCTTCCATTGCGGCATTAAAATCGTCGTGGATAGCTCTTCGCGCGGTTGCGAGATAATTTAGCCCCCAAAGAGCCCATTCCATCTTATCCATATTCGTCGCGGACTCCTTGC
>NZRL01000075.1 GCA_002696205.1 Rhodospirillaceae bacterium
CTCGCCAACGCGGCACGGCAGGCATCCCAGGCCAAGGCCCCTGCTCCGGCGGCGGCACAACCGACGGCTCCGGCGGACGGTGGACAGCGCGTCGAACCCGCCGCACCCAAGCGCCCCGCGCCCACCAATGCCCCGGCAGCGCCCGCGCCACAACCGGCCGCGGCACAGCAACCCCCGCCTCAGGCGCAGCCGAAACTGCAGCAACCGGCGCAACCCGGCGCGCAGCACTCCCGGCCGCCGCAGCAGCGCCCGCAACAGGCGCAGCCTCAGCAAACGCAACGCCCGCCGCAGGAACCCGCGCGCCCGCGGGCAGCCGCCCAGCCGGCGCCGCAACCCGCGCCACGCCCACAACAACCGCCACCCCAGCCACAGGCCGCGCAACCGGCGCCCCCTGCGCCGCAAGCAGCGCAAAAGGCGCCGGCGGCGAAACCGGCAGCCAAGGCATCTTCGCCTTCTAGTAACGACCCATACGCTGATATACTGAAGGCCATGGAGCACGAGCGCGGCTCGCGCTAGTCCCTGTGGACTGGCCCGAACCGGCGCTGGAGCCGAGATATGGAACAACAAGCGAACCCGCCCATTGCCTCGCCGCTGGATGAGCTGCTGATCAAGCGGCCCATGCCGTCGCTGCGCGTGGCGGCTTGGCCGATCATGATCCTGATCACGGTCGTCCTGACCTGGGCCAATTTCGCAAAGCTGGACGAAGTCTCCGTTGCCTTGGGCAAGGTCGTGCCGCTCGGCAAGACCAAGGTGGTCCAGCACTTGGAAGGCGGGATCGTTCAGGAAATCTACGTCTCGGAAGGCGACACGGTTTCAACCGGCCAGCCTCTGCTGCTGCTCGACCTTGCCTCCGGCGGCACCAACCGCGAGGAATTGCAGGTCCGGCTGGACAGTGAACTGGCCGCCCGTTCGCGCCTCCAGGCCGAGGCCGAAGGCCGCAAGCTCAAGTTTCCACGCTCCCTGGAATCACGCCAACCCGCTCTGGTCGAAGCACAGCGCCAGGCCCATGACGCCCGGCAGCGCGAATTGAAGGCCTCGATCAGCGTCCTCAAGGAACAGATCAAACAGCGCGAGCTGGACGTCAAGGAACTGCTGGCCAAGAAAAAGGCGCTGGAACGCAACTACTCCCTCGCCCGCGAACGCCTGCAGATGTCGGCGTCGCTGTTGGCCGAGGGCCTGACGGCACGCATCGAACATCTGAAGCTGGAGGCTGAGGTCGAGGATCTGGACGGTGAGTTGAAGGGCCTGGTGCCGGCCATTCCGCGGTCACAGGCCGCCGTCGAGGAAGCCAAAAAGCGCGTTTCGGAATCGGAGGAAGGCTTCCGCCGCGAAGCCCGCGAGGAACTGAACAAAGTCGAACAGTCGATCGCCCGCATTCAGGAACTGATCACCGAAGCCGAACGGCAGGGATCGCGGTCCGAGATCAAAAGCCCGATCAACGGCATCGTCCAGAAGATGGTCGTCAATACGGTCGGCGGCGTCGTCAAGCCCGGCGAGCCGATCCTGGAAATCGTGCCGACCGGCGACAAGCTGGTCGTCGAGGCGCGCCTGAACCCGACGGAGCGCGGCTTCATCGTCGAAGGCCAGCCGGCGGTGGTCAAGATTTCGACCTATGACTTCGTGCGCTACGGCGGCCTGGACGGGATGGTCATCGCCGTCGCCCCCGATGCCTCGACGGACGAGAACGGCGCCCCTTACTTCCGCGTCGTCGTGCAGACGGAGAAAACCTATCTCGGCCAGCGGGAAGGCCTGTTGCCGATCACACCGGGCATGGAAGCGACCGTCGACATTCACACCGGCCGCAAATCGGTGATGGATTATCTCGTCAAGCCGGTCCTCAAGCTGAAAGACGAAGCGTTCCGCGAACGCTGATTCCGTCGCGCCGGAATTCCCCCACGCGTAGCATCGGCCCGGCCCCGACCGTCGTCTGGCCGCGTATGGGCAAACAAGCGGGAAAAGCCGACGTTTCTAAATTCGATCCACACGGCATTCACGCTAACCATTTGTTATTTTTTGCCAATCTATTATAAACGTTACGTGAAATGGGGAGTATTGGGCGCGTCGGCCCGCCTTGATCGGCAAGTCAGGCGCGCACAGGTAGGGGTCTGGGGAAGACATGTCGCTAACCACTCTTGTCGGATTGATGGCCGCTTTTGGTCTGTTCATCGGCGCGATTCTGATGAGCACCGACAACTTCCTGATTTTTCTCAGCCTTTCCAGCCTGCTGATGGTTGTCGGCGGGACCCTGGCATCGACCTTCATTTCGTACGAGCCGCGCTACGTGATGCTCTCGCTGAAGCTGATCTGGCGGATCCTGTTTTCGCCCAAGGTCGGCCGCAACGTTCTGAAATCCGAAGTCGGCCGCATCATCCGTTGGGCCTACACGGTGCAGAAAAGCGGCCCGCCGGCGCTTGAGGCCGAGGCCAAAAAAGCGGTGCGCGGCGACAAGTTCCTGAAATTCGGCGTGGAAATGGTGATTTCCGGCTATACCGGCGAGGAAGTCCGGGAAATCCTGACCAACGCCATTGAATCGACCTTCGGCCGCAATACGGTGCAAGTCGACATCCTGCGCAACATGGGCAGCGCCGCCCCGGCCTTCGGGATGATCGGGACGCTGGTTGGTCTGATCATCATGCTCGACAACCTGGGCGGCGACCCGACAGAACTAGGCGCCGGCCTGGCGGTCGCCCTGCTGACCACGCTTTACGGCGTGATGTTCGCCCGCATGATCTTCATGCCGGCGGCGACCAAGATTCAACAGCGCGAGGAAATCGTCCGGTTCCGCAACTACTTGATCGCCGAGGGCCTGTCTCTCCTTGCCGACAAGAAGAACCCCCGCTACATCGCCGACCGGATGAACAGCTTCCTGGACCCGGCGATCCACTTCAACATCGACAAGATGAAGAGGTAGCCGTGCGCCGGCGGGCCATCGTCGTCCCGCCCCTGCACGCTAGGTGACACCATGGGAGTCCCCGCCAAACCACCCCCCGAAGAGGAAAAAGAAGACTGGCTGGTCACCTATGCCGACGCCATCACCCTATTGATGTGCTTCTTCGTCATGATGCTGACCTTCGCAGAATTCGATATTCCCGCCTTCGAGGAAGCTGCCGCCGCGATCAAGGACAAGATCGGCTCGGGCGATGAAAACGCGTCGCCGACGGAAAAGCTCAAGATCGACGTCGAGGATGTGGTGTTTCAAATGCAGGCCGACCGGGCCGTGCAGGTGACCAAGGATTCCAAGGGCGTGGTCATCGAACTGGCGTCCAGTGCCTTTTACAAGCCCGGCTCTGCCGAACTTCGCGAAGCCGCCATTCCGGTCCTGGAAAAGATCGCCCAGACGATCAGCGCGCCCCGCTACGCCACCTATAACATTCAGATCGAAGGCCATACGGACGACGAGCCCATTTCGACGGAGAAATTCCCGTCGAACTGGGAACTGTCGACGGCGCGCGCCGCGACTGTCGTGCGGTTCTTCGCCGACAACGGCTTCGTCGATCCGTTGAAATTGAGCGCCGCCGGCTTCGCCGACCAGAAACCCAAGGTTCCGAACCGCGCCGAAGACGGCACGCCGATCCCGGAAAACCGCGCGACCAACCGTCGGACGGCGATCCGCATCAACGCCATGTCGTTGAAGGAACGCGAAGTCTGGTATCAGCACTTGGCCCTGAAACGGGCGAAGGAAGAGGCCGAAAAACAGGCCAAGGCCGCGGCAGAGGCCGCATCCGGCCAAGGCCAGCCCGGCCAGGAAGGCGCCGTGCCGCAGACCGAGGGCCAGCCCCCCGCCGAAGCCCAGCCTGCGCAGCAATAGCCTGCAAACACCGTCACGTCCGGCTTCTCAACGGTCTCTTGTTCGAATTCTCATGAAATCGTTCGCGCCCGGGCAGGACGCGAGGCCGGCAGGCAGGTCTACTCGATAATGAGTTCCATGCCTTCACGGCTGACGAAGTTGCCTTCCCAGGCTGCCTCGGCTTCGACGGCCAGCTTGTCCATGAAGGCGTCGTCGTGTTCCGGATCATGGTGGAAGATCGCGTGGCGCTTGACCCCGGCCGCCTGACACAACCGCATGCCTTCGTTCCAGGTCGAATGCCCCCACCCGACCTTGGCCGGGAATTCGTCTTCCGTATAGGTCGAATCGTAGATCACCAGATCCGCGCCTTCGATCAGACCCAGGATGTTTTCATCCATCTGACCGGGCACATGTTCCGTATCGGTGATGTAGCAGATCGCCGATCCATCATGCTCGATGCGGTATCCGGTCGCCCCGTTGGGATGATTGAGCGCCGCCGTCTTGACGGTAATGTCCGACGGTAGGGAAAAGCTGTCGCCGGCATCGAAATCCTCGAACCGCAACTTCGCCTGCATGGCCTCCAGGGGTACCGGAAACATGGGGTTGTGCATCTGGGTCGAGAGAATGTCCTGAATGCCTTCGTCGCCGCGGCTTTTCAAATGACCGGCCATGATGTGGATGGCGCATTCGGGATTGTAGGCAGGCACGAAAAACGGAAAGCCGTTGATGTGATCCCAATGCGTATGGGTCAACAACAGATGCGAACACTTCATCCCCGATTGGAGAAAAGCATTCCCGAAGGGCCGGATCCCTGTGCCGGCATCCATGACGAAACGGTAATCGCCCGCTTCGACTTCGATGCAACTCGTATTGCCGCCATACTTCATATGCTGCGGCGTGGCGCAGGCGATACTCCCTCTTACTCCCCAAAATTTGAGACGGATGGCCATACTCTCATGCAGACGTTTGCGATCGACACATTCGGTTGAGCGAACGCAGCGGCTTTCTCCCTCGCGGACAGGCCCCCAATGGCACACAGAATTTCCGTACCTTAGTGGTACGATTTAACCTTCTGTATAGGCCATCAAGTGACTGCTGTCACAGATTGATTTCCTACCACTTCAATCGCCGTACCGACCTCCAAATCCAACTGTCGGTCTGCTCGCCCTCTATTACTGGCGATTTCGATCAACCCCATCGAATTCCGATACCAGAACAAGGCACCCTCAGGAACCGATGCGAAAGTCGTTTCGCCTTTTATTTCAACATTGTGAACTATAATTCGGTCGTTTGGCGAGAGATTTTCCGCCCCCAGGCCGGAAATCGCATTCCCATATGGATCGATGTAGATGATTCCGCTGAATTCATCGGGAAAGTCGGCACGATCGACGGAAACGACGTCGATCTCCGCCCCCTTGGCAGCGGCATCGAAGCTCCCCGTGCAAGCGATCTCCGCGGCTACCGGCGCGAACAAATCCCGACCGTGAAAACTGGCTGACAGCCGCGCCGGGCGCCAGGTGATTTGCCAGGCCAGAGCAGACGTCCCGGCACGTCGCGTCAACATGGCGAACAACCCGTTGTCGGGCCCGACGAACCATTGCCCTCCCGCCTTGACGACGACTGCCCGCCGATCGGTGCCGACCCCGGGGTCGACTACCGACAGAAACACCGAACCAGGCGGAAATTCGCCCGCCAGCGCGGCCAGAAGGTACGCCGATGACATCGGATCGAAGGCTGGTGCGTCGTGCATCAGGTCGATCACCGGCACCCCGGGCGCGCCTAAGTGCAAGACCGCCTTCATCTGCCCCACATAAGGGCCGTCGGTTCCGAAATCCGTGAAAAGAACAAGCATGGCCGCCGGGCTCTCACCGTATCGATAACGATGTCCGGAGAGTATCAGAGCCGGGCCGCGTCCATCCACGCCAATCCCGCCTCGCCTGACCGTCGCGCCGCCGCGCGGCGGCACCAAACGCAAACACCCGACAACGCGCCATTGCGTTCCCGGGTGAAGCGGAAAGGATATCGGATCGGCACCCAGGCGGGTGCCGGGAATCAGACGGCGGCGGCCGTGTCGGCCAAGGCCTGGGCCACGTGCTTTTGAACTTTCTCGAAGGCCCGGTTTTCCAACTGGCGGACCCGTTCACGGCTGATGCCGTAGACGGAGCCGAGATCTTCCAAGGTCGCGGGCTCGTCGCTCAGGCGGCGTTCGACAAAAATCTCGCGCTCGCGTTCCGGCAAAGCCGCCATGGCCTCCTGAACCAGCGTGCGGCGGAAGTTGCCTTCCTCCGACTCGCCGACGGTGCGTTCCGGATCGGGGCGGTCGTCGACCAACGTATCCTGAAACTCGACGGCGCCCTCTTCCTGGGTCACCGGTGCGTTCAGCGACAGGTCACGGGCCGCCAACCGGCGGTTCATGTAGGAGACGTCCTCTGGCGAAACACCGACTTCATCGGACAGACGCTTTGCGTCCTCCGGGTTCAATTCGCCGGTATCCATGATCTTCAGCCGGCCCTTGAGATTGCGCAGGCTGAAGAACAGTTTCTTCTGGGACGCCACGGTGCCCATCTTAACCAGCGACCAGGACTTCAAGATGTATTCCGTGATCGCGGCCTTGATCCACCACATGGCATAGGTCGACAGACGGAAACCGCGGTCCGGGTCGAACTTCTTAATGGCCTTCATCAGGCCGATGTTGCCTTCGGAAATCAAATCCGCGACCGGCAGGCCGTAGCCGCGATAGCCCATGGCGATCTTCGCCACCAGGCGCAGGTGGGACGTCACCATCTGATGCGCCGCATCGACGTCGCCCTTTTCGGTCCACCGAATGGCGAGCTCCTGTTCCTGCTCTTTCTCAAGCAGGGGGAATTTCCAGATTTCCCGGAAATACTGGCTCAGGCTTCCTTCAGTGGGAACGGCAGGTAAACTGATCGTCGTCATTTTTTCAAATCCCGCTATCTGGGGGCGGTCAAAGACCCGCCCGAACACCATGATTGAGGTTTTAGATCCGGATTAAGGCGCCTCTATGGCAGCACCGGGACATTGCCCGGGCAGCCGCGACGGCCCATGGTCGGAGATGGCCACGGCGAAGACGCCATCCACGCCGTCGAGCGCGATACAAGCACGAGAAGACACCCCGCCGAGTTCGGCGGGCGCAAATCCTGCGAGACGGGAAAAGCAAAGGTATTCGGTCATGCCTTATCCTCCTATCGAAGCAATACGACGTCTTGCGGCGATAGAGGCCCGATGGCCACTTCGCCAAACCACCCGCTTACAGCCGGGTGTAAAACGGTCGGCCCCGAATGGGCACCGACACCTATACTATAGGGGAAAAGTCGGAAATTTTCAAGAAATCGCGGTAAAAAGGGCCTTACTGAACCGCGTTCTGAAGGCGCGCGAAGGAATTGTCGATCGCCCCGTTCGGCAACATCTCACCGCGAATTTCAGGCGACAAATCCGGGATCGGCGGCAGATCGAGGTTCTGACCGTTGGAAATCTCGGCATTACGCTTCTGACGGTACAGCGAGCGGATCGCCGCGTAATAATCGACCGAGGTCTTGCGAATCTGATCCAGTTCCTCGACCACGTCGGCGTACTCGAGGAACCCATCGACCAGATGAAGAGCAAGATCGATCTCTTCCTCGTCGATGTTGTCCAGATAATAGCTCAACGGTTCGAAGTAACCATCGACCAGCAGCCGGCCCACCGCGTCACGCGGGTTGGACGGGCCGAGCAGCGGCAGCACGACGTAGAAGCCTTCGCCGACACCCCAGACAGCCAGGGTCTGGCCGAAATCTTCCTGGTGCTTCTCAAAGCCCATTTCCGACGCCAGGTCGGAAATGCCGGCCATGCCGAATGTCGTGTTGATGAAGGCCCGCGTGAAAGTCACCAGCGCACGCTCGAACTCGAACTGCAAAATGTCGTTCACGAAGGTGATCGGTGACGACAAATTGTCGAACATGTTTTTCAGCGCCTGGCGACCGGTCGCCGGGACGTTTGAATTGTAGGCATCCGCCAGAGGCCGCAGCAAAGCGGACTGAACGCCTTCGTTGAACGAGAAGATCGCGCGGTTGATGTCTTCCAAGGGATCATTGGCGTCGTCCTCGGCCTGCGACAATTGAATGTCGGCAGCCTGCGACAGCCCATCCCGATCCGTCAGTTCACGCGCGGCGTCGTCCGCTTGCGCGGAACCGAACGCAATCGAAGTCGCCAACAAAACGCTGACAGCGAAAATTCGAAACTTACCAGCCAAGTCCGAGCCCCATGTCCTCGTCTCGTCCGACCCCAGCAGTGAGGTTCGAACCGGTCAAAACCACAACGCGGCCACGCCCAAACGCAGCCCTTATCGCCGTGAATTAATAGGTGAACTTGCCACCCCCCGCAACCGATTCAAAGGAATTAATTTCCTTGCCATGGCTAACAAAATCGTGAGGCAAACCTTCATACTTAATGCTGCGCGGGCCGCTTGAACCGGCGGCAAAAATGCCTATCCTGAGGCCAGAAGGGGCTTTCGCATCATGATTCAGCGTATTTTTCCGACCCTATGGAGTGCCGTCACGGCGGCTGTTTTCTGCCTTGTACTGGCGCCGTCAGCCGCTCGGGCCGAGGCGCCCGAGGCCGTGGTAACGGCGTTTCAGGAGGACCTGATCGCCGTTATGAAGGAAAGCGATTCGCTCGGTGTGTCAGGGCGTTACAATAAATTCCTGGGGTATCTGGACAAATATTTCCACATGCCGCTGATGGTCGCCTTCGTTTCCGGCGGCGAATGGACCAAGGCAAGCAAGGACGAACGCATCGATCTCGTCCGCGCCGCCCGGCGCATGAGCGCCGGCGAATTGGCCGTCTTGTTTTCCGGATACGGCGGCGAGCGCTTTGCACCGGCCGGCAACCGACCGATCAAGGACGGCACCATCCTGGTTCACACCAAATTGAAACGGACGAGCGGTGACGATGTCGATATCACCTATCGCGTCAGGAAATTCGATGAAAACTGGCGAATCATCGATGTCCTGTTGGACGGCACGATTTCCCAATTGGTCAAACGCAAGGACGAATACCGCCGGACCCTGGAAGACGGCGGCGTCAGCGCGCTGACCAATCTGCTGAATACCAAGGCGGACGAAATCCTCGCTTCGGAAAGCGCGTCGGGCAAAGCCTCCAAATGACGGGCATCCAAGGATTTATCCGGATGCCATGGCATCCGGGGAGAGTCATGCCTACGTGTTTTCAATGACACACTATTTTCTCAGCCCCCGCCCTCCCTGGCGCCAGGCCCCTCCTCACCCGGTTTCTTCGCCGATACGGCGGCTTTGGGCCGTTATCGCGCTGGCACTGCTTGCGCTGGCTCCCGTGTCAGCCGAGGCCAAGGATGGCGCCGCCGGAGATATTGTGAAGGCGTTTCACGAGACCCTGTTGACCACCATGAAAAAGGCGGACGAATTGGGCCTTTCGGGCCGGTTCGAGAGGCTCGCACCCGCCGTCGACAAGGCCTATCACCTGGACCTGACGGCTCGCCAATCGGCAGGACGCCGCGCCTGGAAAGACGCCTCGGACGAGGAGCGCAAGGCTTACCTCAAGGCCTTCCGGCGCTGGACCATCGGCACCTACGCCGCCCAGTTCGACGGCTGGTCCGGGCAGGAATTCCAGGACCACGGCGAAAAACCGGGACCGCAGAACGGCACGGTTCTGGTCGAAACGGAAATGACCGGGGAAGAACCCGTCACCTTCACCTATCTGATGGTCAAATCCGATGGCCGATGGGGTGTCTACGACGTTCTGGTCCGCCGGGGGACAACATCGATCAGCCAACTGGCGAAGCACATTTCGGAATTCAAAACCACCGCCCGCAAGGGCCTGCCGGCGCTGACCGAGAGCTTGACCCAAATGGCCGAGGCCGTCGCCAAGAAGTAAGACGCCTTACCCGGCCTTATCCCCGCGGGCATCCTCGGCGGACCTTGTTTCCGCATCGCGCATCAGTGAGCGCAGGGAATAGATCGAGCCCAGGCCGAAACCCCACAACACGAATATGATCTCGCGGATGCGTTTGACCGCCGCCAACGCCGCACCGGCCGACGGTTGCCCGGTGATCGCCCCCGCAAGGACGATCAAGGCACTGTCCTGGGTCCCCAGATTGGCCGGAATGAAGAACGTCACGGCGCGCACCATTTGGATTACGGATTCGATGATGATCGCCTCGCCCAGGGTCACCGGATGGCCCAGGAAGTACAGCATCACATAGGTTTCGATCGCCCCCAGAATCCAATTCGTCACCGCAAGGACGATGGCCGGCAGGAACCGCGCGGGCCGGGCCGTGTAAAAATGGTGCAGCCGATCCTCGACATCGCGGATGTTGTCCAGCGCCGCACCGATCTTCGCCCCCAGGCGCGTTCGGCCCAGCCGCGACCCCGTCCAGGACGTCGCACGGAATTTCTGCACGCCGAACACCACACCGATCCCGAAGGTCAGAAAGGCGAACCCGCCAAGCGCGAACGCCCCGTACTTCCCGGCGGCCTCGTGCTGGGACAGCAGAATCAGCCCGATCGCCATGAACACGATCAAACCGATCAGATTGATCGTCCGGGCGAGGATGATCGAGGCGATGCCCTCGCGATAGTTGACGGCGTGATGACGCTTCAACAGCACCGCCTTGATCGGCTCGCCGCCGAAACCGCCCGCCGGCAACACCATGTTGAACGCCTCGCCGACCATGCGGATGCGCCAAACCACATAGGACCAACCGGGGGTCAGCGGGACCTTGAGGATCGCCAGCTGCCAGGACAGGCTATCGACGTAGAAAGCTGCGAGATACATGCCGAGCGCCGCCGCCAGCCCGAGCCATCCCATCTCCAGGATGCTGGCGAGCGCCGCGTCCAGATCGACCCCGGCAACGACCCAGGCCAGCAAGACGATGCCGAGGCCGAGATACAGCCAGGTCAGATAGCGCATGGCGCCCTGCCCCGCGCTACTCATGGCTCCCCCCGGACCGCCGGGCCAAAAGCGCCGGCAGCAGAACCAGCGTGCAAACCAGGGTCAGCGATATGGCGATGGTCAGCAGCACCCCCATACTCGCCGTTCCCGGATGACCGGACAGCGCGATGGCGCCGAACGACCCGATCGTCGTCAGGGCGCTGAACAGCACGGCGCGCGGCGTCGAGGTTTCGAACGCCCCGCCCGCATCCGCACCCGTGCCCGCCGCCCGTGCCTGGCGATCACGCAGGACCAGATGAATACCGCTGGCGACGCCCAAACCGAACAGCAAAGGCAGGACGATGATGTTGGCGAAGTTGAACGGGATCTGGAACAGGACCGAAGCGCAGGCCGTCAGCACCGCCGCCAAGGTCAGCGGCAGGAAGACGAAGATCACGTCCGATACCCGCCGCAACAGCAACGCCAACAGTAACAGGATCGCCGAGATAGCGATCGCCCCAGCCTGCAGGAAGGCCGACAGCACGGCGCGCCCCGCCTCGAAGATCGTCACCGGGGATCCAGAAACCTCCGGTGCCACGCCGCGCAAGGCCGTAACGAACGCCTCGACCGCCGCCGGATCGCGCAGGTCGCGGGCAGGCAAAACTTCCATCCGCGCCTGCCCGTCGGCGGCGACATACCTGGCACGAATGTCGGCAGGCAGATCGGCGATGGTGAACTCCTCGGGATTCAGGCTCTCCTTCAACTGGGCGACGGCATCGGGGAACGTCGCCAGCAGACCGGCTTCGAGGTTCGCCAAGCCCGCGTCATCCATCCCGGCCAGCAGAGCCTTGAGCCGTGCCGCCGCGCGGGCTAGGTCCGGGCTCGCCGTGGCATCATCCAATACACTCAGCACGGACGCCAGGGCGTCCGTCGCCAGACGGCGGCGCGCCGGATCGCGGTCTCCTTCACCGCCGCCCAGCATCAGTGAGGGCAGCATGAAGAGCGCCAGGTCGCGGACGATCTCGACCTTCTCTTCCTGGTTCCCGGGCACGAAACTGTGGATCGAGGCGACGCCCGCGACCTCCGGCAGGGCCGTCAGCCGCGCCGCCATATCACGCGCGGCTTCGGCGTTCTCGGCCAGCACCGTCGCGGCATAGGGTGCCGCCGCCTCGCCCGCCGCCAGTTCGTGGATCACCCCAACGGATTCCAGATTGCGGTCCTGCAGGTTCAACGGATCGAAATCGAAATGCGCCCGGGGCGCAACGGCGAGACCCAGCACCGCTACGACACCTGCCCCGATCAGCACCCGGTTGGGATGACCTTGAAGCCCCTGGCGCAGGCCCTCGGTCCAGGCCGCGCCGCCCTCAACCCCGCCGCCCGCGACAGGCATGAGGGTCAGCAGGGCCGGAAGCACCGTCAAATTCGCGGCAAGCGCGATGAACATGCCCGATCCCGCGATCAGTCCCAGTTCGGCGAGCCCCACATAATCCGTGGGCAGAAACGAATAGAACGCGATGGCCGCCGCCACGGCGCAGAGCGTCAAACCACCACCACCCGTCGCCGCCGTGGTCTCCAGTGCCGACCCGTTGTCCAACCCGGCCCGCCGGTATTCCCGGTAGCGCAGCGCGAAATGGATACCGAAATCGACGCTGAGCCCGATGAACAGCACGGCGAAGGCGACGGAGATCAGGTTCAACGCCCCCAAGGCCCAGATCGCGAATCCCGCCGTCCAGACCAACCCCAAGACCAAGGTCACCAGAACCGCCAAGACCATCCGCGCCGACCGCAGACCGACCGCCAACAGCAAGATCACCAGGAAGAAAGAGAGCGCGCCCGCCAGGCCCATCCCCCGTTCGACGCTTTTCAACTCATCCTGTTGCAGGGCCACACTGCCGGAAATGCGCATCCGTACGGGCCCGTCGCCGGCCAAATTCAATTCGGCGCGCAAGTCCTTCAACGCCTGGATCGCCTTGCCCGCCGGTTGCAGGGACGAAAAATCCAACGGCGGCTGGAGCACGATCATCCGCCGCGCCGTTCCGTCGGCCTCGCCGTTCAGCAACCGCCGCCAGGACAGCACGGCGTCGCCGCCCCGGGCCCGCCTCTCGCCGACATCGGCCAGCATGTCGAGCACCCGGGCCAATGCCACCGGCGGCGCCTTGCCTTCCAATTGCTGCTCGATACCTTGGCGCAGCAGGTCGAACAAGGTCGCCAGACTGGCGTCGCCCCAAAGACTGGCGAGGAAGGGCTGTGCCTCGGCCAGGCGGCCGGTCAGGTCCTCCAGTTCCTTGACGCTCAGGAACAACAAACCGTTATGGCGCAGGAAGTCCTCGCCTTCCGGGTCGAACAACTTCCCGAAGGTCTGGGGTGCGCCATTGATCCGCCCGGTCAGGGCCGCGGCCGCGCGATCGACCTGCTCGGGTATCATGCCGTCGAGCACGACAAGAACGTTGTCGCTGAGTTGCGGGAACAGGCGTGCGACTTCGCGGTTGTGCTGACGGAACGGCAATTCGGCGGACAGCATGTCCGTGGTGTCCGTATTGATCGCCAGGTTGTCGGCGAGGAACTTCACGGTCAAACCCGTCCCGACCAGGGATAATAAGACCACCGCCCAGGCGCCGCGCCGGGCGAGCCCGGCCCAGGCGCCGAACAGACGCTCGAATACGGCGGCGCTCATTGTTCGGGTTGCCCTCCATCGGCCAAGGTCCGCCGGCGGGCCCGGTATTTGATGCCCCATTGCACGGCAAACAACAACGCGAAACCGGGCGCGCCGATGGCGGCGGCAATCAGCAACGGTTCCTGATATCCGAGGAAGACCAGGATCGGCACGGCCAGCATCGCATCGTCGGGATCGAAGCCCATGAACGATCCCAGTTCGGCGCTTCGCGCACCTGCCAGATTCTCCATGCGCATCACGAGCCACAGAATGATGGTCACCGAAGCCCCGGCCAGCATGCCCATGGGGACCGCCCAGCCGCCCCAATCGCCGTCGCGCAAACCGATGCCCAGGCCGATGAAGATGATGGCGTTGCAGACGGTGTCGGCGATCAGGTCGAACTTGTGCCCGGCGGCACTGGTCTGACCGGACTGGCGGGCGTAATCGCCGTCGCCCCGGTCCAGCACCATGGACAGGATGAACAGGCCCGCGCCCCAATTCCAAAGCCCGACGCCCCAGAGCTCCATCGCACCGAATGCGAAGGCGGCAGCAGCGGCGACGCCTGTCAGAATGCGCACGACGGTCACTTGGCTGGGCGTCACCCGCGTGCCCATCAACGGCTTGGTCACCGCAACGCGGGCGACCTTGTGAATCCAGGTATTGTGACTAATGATCTTGCCTCCGGTTGCAGGCGGGACGAGATGGGGCTACAGGTTAGCCCGGAACATCATGAAATTTGCGGCAAAAGGCAACCGGCATCGTTCGCCGTATCGCCGCGGCCGAGGCGACAGATCATGCTCAAGACACCCAGCCTTACCGGCGACCAGATTCAACAATTTTCCGATGATGGGTTTTTGGTTCTGCGCGGCGGCTTCTCCGCAGACGACATGGCACGCATCGCCGATTGGACCGACGAAGTCCTGGCCCTACCGGAAGTTTCAGGCCGTCATTGGGTTTTTCACGAGAAAAGCCAAAAGGGCGACGACCGCGACCTGGTCAGCCGCATCGAGCGGATCGCCCCCTATCACGATGGCTTCAAGGCGTTGACCGAGGCGCTGAAGGCGCCGGTGGCGCAGTTGCTGGGCGAAGAGGCGGCGCTGTTCAAGGAAAAGATCAATTTCAAGATGCCGGGCGGCGACGGCTTCAAACCGCATCAGGATTCGCAGGCCGGCTGGGACGCCTACACGGATTTCTTCATTTCCGCCCTGGTCTCCATCGATCCGGCAACGGAAGAAAACGGATGCCTCAAGATGGTCCGCGGCCATCATAAAAGCGGCATGTTCCAATCATGGAAGCCGATGACGGACGCCGACATGGCCGGGATGGCGTTTCAACCGGTACCGACGAAGCCGGGCGACATCGTCTTCTTCGACAGCTTCGCCCCACATGCTTCGGACGCCAACATGAGCGACACCATCCGGCGGATTTATTACGCGACCTACAACCGCGCCTCGGCAGGCGATTTCATGGACCGCTACTATGCCGACAAGCACAAAAACTTTCCGCCCGATATCGACCGCGATCCGACGAAACAATACGTCTTCAGAGTGTAGGGACAACGTCCCCGGCGCCGCTGAGAGCGCCCCTTATTCGGCGGCGTCGCCGACCCGCTCGCCCATGGGCTTGTAGGCTGCGATCTTGGCACGGATTTCCGTCGCGGCCCGCTCGCGATCTTCCGGGAAATCGATCTCGATCCAGGGAATGCCCGTGACGTCTTCGAACCCGAAGGTACCCGGCTCGGAAGCTTTCATGACGTCGCAGAAGGCATCTTCGTAGACGAATCCCGGCATGTCGCCCTGGGACAATTCGTCCGCCCGGTCGGCGACAAGGCGTGCGATCTCCGGCGCCATGGTCAGGAACCCCGGCCATTCGCCGACCATGTCGTGGGGCTCGTAGACCTTCTTGCCGAAATCGACCAACACGTCGCCGCGCACGCAGGTCTTCACCGGCTCGTCGCCCGGCACGAAATCCTGGTCCAGGATGATGCAGGTCTGGTGGCGGCTGTTGATCAGCGCCTTCAACAGGTCGTCGTGATAATAAACGTCGGCGTCCATGAACAGGACCCGCTCGCCCGAACGCAGCACCTCGCCGGCCGTGGCCAGGGACAGGATCGGGCTTTCCTTGAACCGCGGATTGAACAGAGTGCGCGCGAAGCCTTCCGGCGCGACGCGGGCCAGTTCGTCCTCGATCATTTCCTTCTTGTGGCCGACGACGACGATCAGTTCCTCGACGCCCAGCGCCGTCAGAACCTCGATATGCCGGGCCAGCAAGGTCTTGTCGCCGAATTGCAGCAAGGCCTTGGGCGGATCGTCGTTACCGTCACCGAAAAGACGCCGGCCGACACCGGCCGCAAGCATGACTGCCTTCATTAAAGGGAACACCCCTGTTACAGAATCTTCGCGCAATCTGTGCGCATTCGCCATGGCAATGTCAACATTAGCTAAAGTGGGCCTGCCATGCATTGGACGCAAGGAGACACGGCCCGGTTTTACGCGCCGTTCAGCCGATATACCCGTTCGCCCGGAACCAATCGACGGCATCGGCCAGGGCCTCGCGTGCCGGCCGGGGGGCATAGCCCAATTCCCGCGCCGCCTTGTCCCAGGAAAAGAACATCTTCTTCTTCGCCATACGAACCTCGTCAGGGGCGACCATGGGTTTCTCGCCGCCGGTCAGCCGGCACCAGGCTTCGGCGATATGGGCGATCGGCATGATCAGGCCCGTCGGCACCTTACAGAACGGCGGCCGGCCACCGGTCAACTCGGCGATTACACCCAGAATCTCACTGAGCGTCATATTCTCGCCACCCAAGACATAGCGCTCGCCGATCCGTCCCTTGGCGAAGGCCAGCAGATGGCCCTCGGCCACGTCATCGACATGGGCGACGTTCAGGCCCGTATCGACGTAGACCGGCATCTTGCCCTTGGCTGCGTCGACGACGATGCGGCCGGTCGGCGTCGGCTTGACGTCGCGCGGGCCGATGGGCGTTGACGGATTGACGATGACCACGGGCCAGCCCTCTTGCGCCGTCAGGTCCCTGATTCGCTCCTCTGCCCGGTATTTCGATTGTTTGTAGGGCCCGATCATGTCGCCGTAGGTCACGGGGGTATCTTCATCGCCCGGCGTGCCGTTGCCTGGATTGCCCAGCACGGCGACGGAAGACGTATAAACGATACGTTCCGCCCCGGCCTCGGCGGCGGCGCGGACGACGGCGGCGCTTCCATCCACGTTGGCGCGGAACATGGCCGCCGGGTCGCGGGTCCAGATGCGGTAGTCGGCGGCGACGTGATAAAGGGCGCGGCAGCCTTTGGCGGCGGGTCCCAGGGTCTCCGGAGCCAGCAGATCGCCCTCCACCACCTCGACATCCAGGCCCGCGATATTGCGCCGGTCGCTGCCCGGGCGCATCAGCACGCGCACCGCCTCGCCCGCATCGAGCAGCTTACGCACCACGGCGGCGCCGACGAAGCCGGACGCGCCGGTGACCAGATTTGGAGCCCCTGTCGTCATGGCGGCGATTTAGGCCCTATCGACGCCGCAATTTCCAGGGTTAAATGGTGTGTGGTTCCCTGCTGCCCCTTCACATCGGGCACGCCCGGCCCCATCTTTCGGGAATTGCCCGTTTGCACTGCAATAACCTACGGTTTACAAGGGGCCCGTTGAGGATTAAGTGATCGCGATGACCAAAAACCTGAGAATCCTGTTGGCCAGCCCGCGCGGTTTCTGCGCCGGCGTCGAACGCGCCATCGAAATCGTCGAACGCGCCCTGGAAATCCACGGCCCGCCCGTCTACGTCCGCCACGAAATCGTGCACAACAAGCACGTCGTCGAAAGCCTGCGCGCCAAGGGCGCGGTTTTCGTCGAGGAAGTGGACGACGTGCCGGATGGTGCCGTCACCATATTCTCCGCCCACGGCGTCGCCGAGAAGGTCGAGATCGAAGCCAACGACCGCAATCTGCCGGTCATCGACGCGACCTGTCCGCTGGTCTCCAAAGTTCACAAGGAAGGCCAGAATCACGCCGGCCGCGGCCGCGAGGTCATCCTGATCGGTCATGCCGGTCATCCCGAGGTCGAAGGCACCCAGGGGCGTATTCCCGGCGGCGTGCATTTGGTTCAAACCCCGGAAGACGTCGCCAAGCTGGAGGTCAAGGACCCGAGTGCGCTGGCCTATGTCACGCAGACGACGCTCAGCGTCGATGAAACGCGCGACACCATCAACGCGTTGAAGGAACGTTTCCCGGCGATTGTCGGCCCGGACGTGAAGGACATCTGCTACGCGACGCAGAACCGCCAACAGGCGGTGCGCGATATGTGCAACCGCATCGACCTTCTGTTGGTCGTCGGCGCCAAGAATTCGTCCAACTCCAACCGCCTGCGCGAGATCGGCGCCGAAATCGGCGTGCCGAGCTACCTGATCGACGACGCCTCGGGCCTGCAGCCGGAATGGCTGGACGGGGTGGAAAATGTCGGCATCACCGCCGGCGCCTCGGCGCCCGAGGAACTGGTCCAGGAATTGATCCGCCGTCTCGGCGATTTCGGGGAAACCCGGGTCGAATCGCTGGCCGGCGTCGAAGAAAGCATTGTGTTCAAACTGCCCAAGGAACTGAAGCCGGGCGGTCTCGCCCAGGCGGACGCATAGAAAAACATGGCTGTTCCCCTGATCCAACAAGCGCGCGTCGGCGCCTACATCATGAACAAGAAGCTCCGCGGCGTGGAGCGCTATCCCCTGGTCCTGATGCTGGAGCCGTTGTTCCGCTGCAACCTGGCCTGCCCGGGCTGCGGCAAGATCGATTACGAGGACGATATCCTCAATCGGCGTTTGTCGGTCGAGGAATGCCTGGAAGCGGTCGACGACTGCGGCGCCCCCATCGTTTCGATTCCCGGCGGCGAACCCCTGATCCACAAGGAGATCAAGGAGATCGTCGACGGCATCGTGGCGCGCAAGAAGTTCGTCTATCTGTGCACCAATGCGCTGCTGTTGGAAAAGAACCTGAACAAGTTCACGCCGACGCCGTACCTGACCTTCTCCGTCCATCTGGACGGCATGGAAGCGCACCACGACAAGGCCGTCGATCAGCCCGGCACCTTCAAGCGCGCCGTCTCGGCGATCCGCAAGGCGAAGGACATGGGCTTCCGCGTCAACGTCAACTGCACCCTGTTCGATCAGATGACAGCGGAAGAAGCAGCCGAGTTCTTTGAATTCTGCACCCACGACCTAGGCGTCGAAGGCATCACCGTTTCGCCGGGCTATGCCTATGAACGCGCCCCCGACCAGGAACACTTCCTCAGCCGCAAGAAGACCAAGCAGCTGTTCCGCGACGTCTTCAAGCATCCGGGCGCCAAGAAGTGGCGGTTCTCGCAATCGACCCTGTTCCTCGACTTCCTGGCCGGCAACCAGTCCTACAAATGCACGCCCTGGGGCAATCCGACGCGCAACATCTTCGGCTGGCAGAAGCCCTGCTACCTGTTGTCCGAAGGCTACGCCGAGACCTTCCAGGAGCTGATGGACGACGTCGAATGGGACAAGTACGGCACCGGCAACTACGAAAAGTGCGCCGACTGCATGGTCCATTGCGGCTATGAGCCGACGGCCGTGACCGACACGGTCTCGCATCCGCTGAAGGCGCTCAAGGTCTTCCTGCAGGGCGTCAACACGTCCGGCGAAATGGCCCCGGAAATCGACCTGGACAACCAACGCCCGGCCGAATTCGTCTTCGAAGGTCTGGTCAAGACGCTGAGCCAGAAGATGGAAGAAAAAGC
The DNA here is from genome assembly GCA_002696205.1 of Rhodospirillaceae bacterium. Taxonomy (GTDB): domain Bacteria; phylum Pseudomonadota; class Alphaproteobacteria; order Rhodospirillales; family Casp-alpha2; genus UBA1479. The sequence continues at coordinate 19,098 of NZRL01000075.1, forward strand.
CGAGGCCGAAAAACAGGCCGCCGCCCGCAAGAAGGAAGAGGCCGCCTAACTTTCCCCTGTCCGCCCTCCAATGCGAACCCGACGCTCCGTCCAGCGGACCGATACATCCGGTAGTAGCCAGACGCGGCGAATTCATCGCGGAACGTTCGGACGTTGGCGCAATAATTCTGAGAAACATTTCGCAGGCTATTGCGGTTGGCCATCCCATAACATTGGTTTGCTGTCACCGCTTGTTCTGTCGCTTACACGCTGTATCTTTGCGGTGTTTCGAAGGAGGCTTAAAAGGTGAAACGTACCCCCAGCCACGCTACAGATGGCCCCGTTGACCCGCTACGACGCGGCGACCAGCGCGTTATGGAAAAGCGAGGCCGTTTGCACGTATATGAGCGATTGGAACCGGCCAAGACGGCTCTCTTGGTCGTCGATGTGCAGGGCTATTATCGTGATTTGGTGCCTGACCTTGCGACGGTGTCTGAAAACATCAACGTGCTGGCCAGCAGGCTACGCTCGCGTGGCGGCCTCGTGGTGTGGGTCCAGAATACCATGGGGGCAAATGGTGTTTCGACTTGGCCGGAGTACCATGAACGCTTCTTTAGCCAAGCAAAAGCGCGGGAGCACATGACCCGCCTGGGACGAGGCCACCCTGATCACGCCCTCCTTTCGGAGCTCAAGACCGCCTCTGAAGATGCTAGACTTGAAAAGTTCCGATTTTCCCCATTTGCACCCGGAGCCAGCGATTTGGAGCCATTGCTCGCAGAACGTGGCATTGAAAATATAATTATTGCGGGTGTGGCAACCAATGTGTGCTGCGAGTCTACGGCACGTGACGCCATGATGCGCAATTATCGCGTTCTTGTCGTGTCTGATGCAACGGCGGCTCTGACAAAAGAGGACCATTTCACGAGCCTGGTCAGCCTTTCCAGCTGTTTTGCCGATATTCGAACCACCGAGGAGGTTGCCCGCGACGTGCTGGGATGACCGGATCAGGGCGTAGAACCTGCTTTGGGTCAAAAGCGATCATTCCCATAAGCCCTACTCAAGTACCAGTTTCGGGGAAAAGCAGGACAGGGCTCTCTTGTCTCTCCGAGAACCAGCGCAACGGCTCAGCCGGTCGGCTTTCCGCCTTCGTCGAAGGCAAATCCGGGTCCGAGACACTCAGCCACCCGGCGCAGAACCTTAAGCGCCCTCGTGCTGCCGCGCCCCAGCGACAGCAGCTTGCCGATATCGCCCGGATGCAAGGCCAAGTTTTTCAATAGCCGGATGCCATCGGTGCCGCCGGCGGTCGAGACGATTTCGTCCGTCCATTCGGGCAGGCGCGTTTCCGCGGTGTCGGAAATCGCCCGGATCACGGCGAAGGGCTTGCGCGCCTTCTTCGCCGCCTGGCCGACGGCGTAGCTTTCCATATCCACCGCATCGGCGCCCGTATTGGCGCGCAGCACCGCCTTGCGCTTAGGTCCCGCGACAATCACCGTCGAATGGGCGAGGATCGCGTTCTTGCGGGTCACCAGATCGCCCAGGGCGTCTTCCAGGCGCCCGGTCCAATCGGGATCGCAGGTCAGGCTGCGGCCTTCGGCGGCGATGATGCGGGCCGGCAGCAGGATATCGCCCGCATCCAACTTCTTATCCAGCCCGCCGCATAGACCGAAACTGAGCACGCCTTCGGCGCCGGCGGCAAACATCTCCGCCGCCAATTCGCCCGCCCGGCGGGGATCGGCCCCGGCGACGCGGATCATGACGTTTTCATCTTTCGCGAATGCGGATAGGCAGGACGCCTCGCGCAGGACGCCGGTGACAATGCCGATGCGGGCCGAGCCCCCGGCCACCCGTCAGATCCCGTAAGCGGGACGTTTGGTGTTGCTGCGCTTCAAGTTGCGATAGCGGGACAGGCTCCATAGCGGGAAATAGGCGCTGTAGCCGTGATAGGTCAGATAGAAGACCTTGGGGAAGCCGACGGCGTTGAACTTTGTCTCTTCCCATTTGCCGCCTTCGCGCGGATGGGTCATCAGGTAGTCGACGCCGCGCGCCACCTCGCCGCAATCTACCTCGCCGGCCGCCATCAGGCCCATCATGGCCCAGGCGGTCTGCGACGGCGTGCTTTCCTTGGCCAGGCCCTTGGTCTCTTCCCAATAGGTCGCGCAATCCTCGCCCCAGCCGCCGTCGTCCATCTGGCGGCTTTTCAGCCAGTCGACAGCGCGCCGGATGTAGGGGGCCGACATGTCCTCGCCGATGGCGTTCAGCGCCGACAGGACCGACCAGGTGCCGTAGACGTAATTGGTGCCCCAGCGCCCGAACCAGGAGCCGTCCTCTTCCTGTTCGTTCTTCAGGAATTCGATGGCACGGGCGACCACCGGCTCGTCCCGGCCATGACCCAACTGCGCCAGCATGCCGAGGCAGCGGGCACTGACATCCGACGTCGGCGGGTCCAGCAACGCGCCGTGGTCGGCGAAGGGAATGTGGTTCAGGTGATAGGCTTCGTTCTCGGCGTCGAACGCGCCCCAGCCGCCGTTCTCGCTCTGCATGCCGATGATCCATTCGGTGCCGCGGTCGATGGCGTCCTTGTAACGGACCGGATCGGCGCGGTGCAGGGCCATGACGACGACGGCCGTATCGTCCACGTCGGGATAGTAGTCGTTCCAGTACTGGAAGGCCCAGCCGCCGGGGCGCAAGCCCGGGCGGCGCGTCGCCCAATCACCGACGACATCGGTGATCTGCCGGTCGACCAGCCATTCGGCGGCCTTGTCGAGGACGGTATCGCCGGCCACCATGCCGCTTTCCTGCATCGCGTGCATCGCCAGGCCCGTATCCCAAACGGGCGACAGGCACGGCTGGCAATAGGCTTCGTCCTCGCGTTCGACGACCAGCTTTTCGATGGCCCCGCGCGCGGTCACGTAATCGGGATGGTCGCGCGGATAGCCCAGAACGTCATAGGCCATGACGGCATTGGCCATGGCCGGGAAAATCCCGCCCAGGCCGTCCTCGCCGTTGAGCCGCTGCTTCACGAAATCCATGCACTTGCCGATGGCCTTCTTTTCCAGCCATTGGGGGATCATCGGTTGAACCAGGCGAGCGGCCTTGTCCAGCGCGAGCATCACATTGCCCAGCACATGCCCGGTCGGGTTTTCCAGGAATTCGGTCTGGCGGAACGGGTCTTCCGGAAACAGTTCACGAATACCGACGCCGCGCGGGTTCCGTGCCTTGGGCCGGGTCGCGGCCAGCACGAACAAGGGGATCATCACCGTGCGCGACCAATAGGCGACCTTGTCGATATGGAACGGCGACCAGGTCGGCAGCAAGATCGCTTCGGGCCGGATCACGGGGGCCGCCCGCCAGGGCACCTGTTCGAACAGGGCCAGCGCGATCCGCGTGAAGACGTTGGCGCGCGCCGCCCCACCCCGCGCCAGAACCGCCGCGCGGGCCTTCGCCATATGCGGCGCATCGGGATCGTCGCCGATCATCTTCAGCGCGTAATAGGCCTTTACCGTGGCGCTCATGTCGAAATCGCCGTCGGGGAACAACGGCCAGCCGCCGTGCTCGCCCTGAATACGGCGCAGATAGACGCCCATCTTGGCTTCGATATGGTCGTTCGGTTCGCCCAGGTAATGGTTCAACAAAATATATTCGGCGGGGATCGTGGCGTCGGCCTCGAGCTCGAACGCCCAACTGCCGTCCCCGTCCTGGTGATCCTGCAACCAGGACCGCGCTTCGTCGATGGTTTGATCCAAATCGCCCAGGTCGATGGCTTCGGCGCGCGTATCGCCGCCACCGGATTGGGGCGTATCGCCCTCTGACTGCGTGGACCTATCCATTACTTCACCGCTGAATCTTTTTTTATCAGGCGATTAACCGCCAAGATGTAGCCTTCGCAGGCGCAAAATTCAATGCCCGCGACAAGCGACCATCATCTTACAGAACGCCCGGAGCAAATCAAGCGGATGTAAAAGCCCTGGCAATCCGCCCCGCGGCGGTCCGTCCCGAACGGATCGACCCTTCGATGGTCGCCGGCAGGCCCGTCGCCGTCCAATCCCCGGCCAGCACCAGATTTTCCCAGGCCGTCGCCGCATCGGGGCGCAGGCGATTCGCCGCCGGGGTCTGGGCGATGGTCGCGCGCTTCTCCTTGACGATCCGCCAGGGCGGTAGGGCCATATCCGGCGCCAGCCCCAGTGCCGCGCGAACCTCCGGCCAGAGCCGCTCGGCCACCACCTCGTTGCTTTCCTCCGCCAGGGCATCGGCCGCGCTGACGGTCACCGAGGCGACGTCGCCGCGCAGAAACACCCATTGCGACGTGCCCCCGACCAAGCCGACCAACGGCGGCGCGTCGGCGGGGGGAGCCGAGGGCAAACGGTAATGGGCATTGACGATGGCATGGGCCTCGGTCGGCACTGCCAGGCCCGGCAGCAGGTCCGCCGCGACCCAGGCCGACACGGCGAGGATCACCCGATCACGTTCCCCCAACTCGACCGCACCCGAAGCGAAATCCAACGACTGCACACGCCCGCCATGCAATCCCAGCCCACGCAGGCGGTCGTTGAAGGCAATCGTCGCCCCCTGCTCCTTGATGTAAGCCAGGGCCGGATCGACGAAGGCCTCGCTGAGCCCCTCCCGCGCCATCAAGGGGTGGCAGGCGGCGCGCCCGCGCCCGAAGGTTTCCGCCATCACCGGCCAGAGGAGTTTGGCCGAAGCCGTCTCGGCCGGGGTATTCAGCACACCGACGGCAAGCGGCTCCCAAAACCGTTCATAAAGCTTCCCCGGCCCGGAGAGACAATCCGCGATCGTCGCATCGTCGTCCGCCCGCGCCAGGCGCAGGCCCCGCAGGTACTCGCCCAAACCCGTGCCCGGCACCCGCCCCGGTCCGAACAGGACCGACCAGGGCACCCGCCCCCGGTCCGGGCGCACCTGCCAGGTCTCGCCGGTCTTCAGATCGCGGAACGGAAAGGCGGCGTCCTCTGGCCCGGTCAAGGCGTCCTTGGCCCCGGTGACGGCGAGATATTCTCGGATCGCCCAATTGCCGGACAGCATCAGGTGATTGCCGTTGTCGATCCGGCGGTCCAGCTTGGCATCGAAGAACGACCGGCACCGCCCGCCGCCCTGCCCGGCGCTTTCGTGGAGAGAGACCGGAATGCCCGACCGCGCCAATTGCACGGCGGCGGACAGGCCGGACAGACCGGCACCGACAATATGAACACGGGCGCTCGCCATGACAGCAGCGGCCTAAAGCAGACCGTAGCGGACGGCGACCCAGAGCTTCTCGGCCTTGGACAGGCCCGCCGGTTCCAGCACCCGTTGCCAGCCGCGGGCCTCCATGCGGCGGAAGATGCGCTCGTAGGCTTCCATCATCATTGCCGCCGGGCGCACCCGGTCGGCCTCGCATTGGGCGATCAGGGTGCGGGCCTCGGCGAATTTCTGCCCGGCCAGGTCCCCCACCTCGGCCACGGCGGCGGGCAGGTTCGGGTCGGCCAGCACGGCACGGGGTTCGCGCGCCGTGACGCCGTGCGCGGCCAGCAGGTCATCCGGCAGATACAAACGGTCCCGTTCGGCGTCTTCGGCCAGGTCGCGCAGGATGTTCGTCAGTTGCAGCGCCAGGCCCAGGGACGCCGCCAACTGGGTACCCGTTTCCTGGCCCAGCCCGAAGATACAACAGCACAACCGGCCGACGGCGCAGGCGACCCGGTCGCAATAGACCAGCAGGTCGTCGCGCGTCTCCAAACGCAGGATCTCGGCGGCGTCGGTTTCCATGCCGTCGATGACCGCCTGGAAATCGGCTTCGACCATCCCGAACCGGGCCACCGGATCCGCCAGGGCGACGGCCACGGCATCGCCGGGGCGCCCGGAATAAAGGGCGCGGATTTCCTGGCGCCACTCCGCGAGGCCCCGGCGTTTTTCGTCCAGGGGGGCCGGTTCGTCGGCGATGTCGTCGACGATGCGGCAGAAGGCATAGACGGCGAACATGGCGCGCCGTTTCTCGCCGGGCAAAAAGCGCATCGCCCAGAAGAACGTCGTGCCCGACGCACGGACGATCTCGTCCACGTGCAGCCGGGCCTTGGCGACTTCCGCCTCGGAAAGGGTAACCAGGTTGTCCATGGCCGCTATGGATACACTGGGACGTGGAGCCAATGCCAGCGCCCTGTCACGGCTGCGGTGGACGGCACCCTCATTCCCCCACCTTGGGGTCGGGGCCGGCATAGGTCCGCCCCTTCCAACCGCCGCCTCGCCCCAACCAATGACGGCGCGCGGAATCGGCGGTCATCAGGGTATAGAGAAGCCCCGCCAAGGGCAGCGCCAGCCCCGCCCAGGCCGGGCGCCCGTAAAGCCGAAGCGTCGGGAAATAGGCCAGAACCATCAACCCCCAGCCCGCCGCGCCGGCGGCGGCCAGGTCCCATTCCCCGGCGATGGCGCCCCAGATCGCCGCCACCGGCGGCACGAGATAGAGCAGCGCCATGCCGACCAAGGTGCCGAGCAGCGCCAGGATGGAATGGCCGAGTTGTTCATAGGCCGTGCGCGCGACCATGCGCCAGATTTCCGCCAGGTCGTCGTAGCGGCGCAGGCTGACCGTCTCGCGTGTCAGGCCCAGCCAGATCGATCCCCGCGCCTTCAGCAACGCCGCCAGGGCGCAATCGTCGATCAGGCGACCGCGAATGGCCTCGATCCCGCCCGCGTCCTCCAGCGCCTTGCGCCGGACCAGCATGCAGCCGCCCGCCGCCGCCGCCGTGCTGTCGGTCGGATCGTTGACCCAGGGAAAGGGAAACAGCTTCTGGAAAAAGAACACGAAGGCCGGGATCAACAGCCGCTCCCACGGCGTCTCGCAGTTCAACAGGACCATCAGCGAGACCAGATCGCGCTTCTCCATCTCCGCCTTGGCGGCGAGACGGCGCAGGTTGGCGGGATCGTGGTCGATATCGGCATCGGTCAGAAGGACATAGGCCGCGTCCGGCGCGCCGGCGCGCGCCGCCGCCAGTCCCTGGCTGACGGCCCAGAGCTTGCCGGACCAGCCGTTGGCGAGCGGCTTGCCGGAGACGAGATGAAAGCGCTCGCCCGCCCCCGCCGCCTCGGCCGCCGCCCGGGCTTTCTCCGCCGTGCCGTCGGTCGAATTGTCATCGACGACGAAAACGTCGAGACGCCCGGGGTAATCCTGGTTCAACAGCGAGGCCACCGTGCAGCCGATAGTGGAGGCCTCGTCCCGCGCCGGAATGACGGCGGCGACATCGGGCCAGGGGCGCCCGGCCAAATCCGCCACCGGCGGGCTGAGGTGCTGATCGGCGAACCAGAACCGCCCCCGGCAGAACAGCAGCCCGGCCCAGATCACAAGGGCCGCCACAGCCGCCCAGAGCGGCGCGCTCATCGTCCGTACCGGCCGGTCAGCGCCCCCAGAACACCGGAGGCGCAACACATCAGATAGCCGGTCTTGGTCAACGCCACGCGACCGGCCAGCGGATCGCGGCGCCGCAATTCGACGGTCAGGCGGCGGGCGATCTCCCAGATCGCGGCGGCCTCCATGCCCAGGCGACGGCTATGCATGCCGGCGGCGATGGGCCGGGCCTCGCCCAGCAGGCTGCCCGTGGCGTCCAGGCATCGGTCGATGACCTGACGCAGTTCGGGCGTGCAGGCGGGCTTGTCCAAATCCTCGACCGTCGCCCCGGCCTGGGCCATCCAGTCGGCGGGCAGGTAGACGCGGTCCAACGTGCGGTAATCGTCCTGGCAATCCTGCAGGTGGTTGATGACCTGCAGCGCGTTGCACAACGCATCCGACGGCCCGTAACCATGGGCCGAGCCACCATGCAGGTCGATCAGGTACCGGCCCACCGGCGCCGCCGAACGGATGCAGTAATGCATCAGGTCGTCCCAATCGTCGGTCCGGTTCTTCACCGCGTCCTGACGGAAGGCGTCGATCAGGTCCTGGCAATGGCGGGGGGTGATATCGGTCTCGGCCAGGCTGTCGCGCATGTGATGGGCCGTGGCATAGGCCGCGTCGCCGGTCATCCCGCCCAGGATCGCCGATTCGAACCCGTTCAGGCGGCGGACTTTTTCCTCGGGCGTCAGATCGGGGCTGTCGGCGATATCGTCGATGGCGCGGGCGAAGGCATAGAACCGCGCGATATGGGGGCGCAGCCGCGCCGGCAGCAGGAACGAGCCGACCGGAAAGTTTTCATAGGCCGCGTCTTTGCCCGACGGCGTTTCGACATCTGGTTGGGACGGCGTATCGACGCCGGGCGCGGCCGATGCATCGGAGGCTCGCGCCCCCGGCACCGTTCCATGCGACTCGGAGGGCTGCCCCATGACCGACATTCCTTTTCGGATCAGCCGGCGGGCTTGGCCATTTCCCGCATTTTATCCAGCAGGCCATCGAGGGAATTTCCGTTGTTCTTGATAACGGAATTGATTTCCTTCTGCTGGGTCAGGGCCATGGACAGACCGTTGACGATGATATCGACGATCTTGAAGACATTGCCGCCGTCTTTTTCGGCGACACCAACGCGCCAGCCGACATCCACCGGCTGGGCGCCGCCCGGGCGCTTCAACTGGGTATGGACGATGAAGTCGTTGGCCTGTCGCCGTTCGGCGCGGGTGATTTCCAGAGATTCTCCGGAATAGTCCTTGAACCCGTCGACATAGCGTTCCAGCAGCATGTTTTCGAACAGCTCCAGATACTGGTCGCGCTGTTCCGGGGTGGCGCGGCGCCAATGGCGGCCCAGCACCCAGATGCCGATGGATTTGATGGCGAAGAAATCGTGGATCATCGTCCGGAAGCGTTCCTTGCGGACCGCCCGGTCGAGATCCTTTCCGGTCAGCGAGCTGATCGCCGAGGTCGCCATGGAGTTGACGAAGGCCTTGACCTCGTCGTTGGTCACCTCGGCGCGGGCACCCTGGGGTGCGAACACGACGAGCAGCGAAAACAAGCAAGCGATAAGGGCGTGGCGCCTGTGCATCCGGTAAATCTCCTTTAGCCGCGTTGCATACACCGGGCCTTGGGGTGAGTTCAAGTGCGCCATGGCGTCAACAAAGCGTCATCCATTTGACATAGGACCAATTTATTTAAATAGATGGAGGAATTCCATGCCCTCCGGGTCATTTGTGGCCGTTCGCCGTGTTCCTCACGCCAATTTGAAGGATTCCCCCCGTGACCGATCAGCCCCTCGCCGATGCCATCGACATTTTTCTAGATCAGGGACAACGCCCGTATACGGAGGTCGTCTCGCAGCTGGAGCACGCCCTGCAATGCGCCCTGCTGGCCGAGGCGGAATCGGGCGACGGCGATCTGATCGCCGCCGCCTTCCTGCACGATATCGGCCATATGATGCAGAAACACGGCCAAGGGGCCGCCGACCGCGGCATCGACGACAAGCACGAAGACATCGCCCGCGGTTGGGTCGGCCGGTATTTCAACGACCGCGTCGCCGAGGCCGTGGGACAACACGTCGCGGCCAAACGCTACCTCTGCGCCGCCCGGCCGGAATATTTCGACACGCTCTCCCCTGCCTCGGTCAAATCCCTGGAACTCCAGGGCGGCCCGATGAGCGCCGACGAGGTCCAAGCCTTCGAATCGCGCCCCCATTGGGAAGATGCCGTGAAACTGCGGGAATGGGATGACCGGGCCAAAACCGCCGGTCTGGACACCCCCGGCATCGACCACTTCAAGCCTTATCTGGAAGCCGCCCTTCGGGGGTGATCCCCAAGATCAAAACCTGTCCGGCCGGAAGGCCGAGATATCCGTATTCGGCGTCTCGCCCTTCAACAGGCCGGCGACGATGCGCGCCGTCGCGGGACCGCAGGTCAGGCCGACGTGCTGATGGCCGAAGGCATGGATCAGCCCCGGCGCCTTGGCCGATGGCCCGATGACCGGCAGGGAATCGGGCAGCGTCGGGCGGAAGCCCATCCATTCCGATTTGATCGCCGTGTTGATGCCGGGGAACATCGTCGGCACC
>NZRL01000076.1 GCA_002696205.1 Rhodospirillaceae bacterium
CGTTCTTTGTTTCAGGTTCGCTTTCAGGCCATGTTTCAGTCCCGATTGACGGCATGTTCCGGGCGGAAGTTTGCTATGGTCGCGGCCCGAGGAAAGGGGTGGCGAACTTGAAACTCACCTTCATGGGTGCGACGCGCACCGTTACCGGATCGAAGTATCTGGTCGAGTCGGCCGGACGCAGCATTCTCGTCGATTGCGGATTGTTCCAGGGGCTGAAGGACCTGCGCCTGCGGAACTGGGCGCCGCTGCCCGTGGCGCCGGGCGAGATCGACGCGGTCATTCTGACCCACGCCCATCTGGATCACAGCGGCTATGTGCCGTTGCTGGTCAAGAACGGTTTCAAGGGGCCAGTTTATTGCTCCGAAGCGACCCGGGACCTCTGCGCGATCCTGCTGCCCGATAGCGGCTACCTGCAGGAAGCGGACGCCGACCGCGCCAACCGCCACGCCTATTCCAAGCATAAACCGGCCCTGCCGCTGTATACGGAGGCCGAGGCGCGCCGCTCGCTCGACCGCTTCAAGCCTGTGGACTTCGGCCAGGACACCGCACTTGCGGACGGCCTGTCGTTCGGGCTGTCCCGCTCGGGCCATATTCTGGGCTCGGCCTTCGTCACGATGGTCGAGGAGGGCACGCGCCTGGTGTTTTCAGGCGCCCTGGGGCGGCCGGACGATCCGGTCATGAAGTCCCCCGCCGAAATTCAGGAGGCGGACTACTTGGTCGTCGAATCGACCTACGGTGACCGCCTGCATCGCGACGGCGATCCCCAGGCCAAGATCGGCAAGATCATCCGCGAAACGGCGGCACGCGGCGGCACAGTGGTCATTCCGGCCTTCGCCGTCGGGCGGTCGCAAGCGATCCTCTACTACATTCACGAACTCAAACAGGCCGGTGAGATCCCGGATATTCCCGTGTTTCTGGACAGCCCCATGGCGATCAACGCGACGCGGCTGCTTAATGATCACGGCGAGGATCACCGCTTGTCGGATGCGGAATGGGCCCGCGTCTGCGGCGTTGCCCGTTACGTCAATACGGCCGAGGAATCGCGGGCCTTGGACGACGGGCCGGGGATGCCCCAGGTCATCATCTCGGCCAGCGGCATGGCGACCGGCGGGCGGGTCCTGCATCACCTGAAGCATTACATCGGCGATCCCCGCAACACGATCCTGTTCACCGGGTTTCAGGCCGCCGGCACACGGGGGGCGCGCCTGATTCACGGCGAGGACGAGATCAAAATCCATGGCCGCATGTGGCCCGTTCGGGCGGAGGTCGATGTGCTGCACAATGCCTCGGCCCATGCGGACTATCGGGAGATCCTCGACTGGCTCGGCCATTTCCGCGCCCCGCCCCGCCATACCTTCGTGACCCATGGCGAGGAAGAGGCCGCGACGTCGCTCGCCATGAAGATCGGTGAGCACCTGGGCTGGGATGTATCGGTGCCGGACTACCTGGATAGCGCCGATCTGTAGCCGTCCATTTCGCGAACATTTTGCGTGACACCACGTCTTGCTTTTTGCTCATATAAAATGAGAACAAAAAAGCAGTGGGGATCGCGCGTGACCGAAAAACCGGAAACCAACTCGGCCATTCAAAAGGCCCTGTCCGTTTTGGAACTGGTGACCCAGGAATTGCGCCCCTTGGGCATCGTCGACATCTCCCGCGATCTCGATCTACCGCGTCAGACCGTCCATCGCGTGATCCGCCAGTTGGAGGAACTGAACCTTCTCCGCAAGGACCCGGGGACCGAGCGGTATACGGCGGGCGGGCGCCTGCGCGCACTCGCGCTGAATACGATTTCATCTTCGCAATCGACGCGGGCCAGCCACGCGATCCTTCAGGGCCTGGTCGACGAGGAGAAGGAGACCTGCAACGTCGGCATGCTGGACGGCCACGAAATCATCTATATCGACCGTGTGGAATGCGATTGGCCGCTGCGCGTGCAACTCAAGGCAGGCAGCCACGTGCCCGCCCATTGCACGGCGATCGGCAAGCTGTTGCTGGCCTACCAGCCGAAGGACGCGCGCGACCGCATCCTGCGCGCCGCCCCCCTTCGCAAGTTCACCAAATACACCATCACCGACCCGGACCAGTTGGAGGCCGGGTTGGAGCAGATCGCCGCCCAGGGTTATTCCATCAACAATCAGGAAGACGCCATCGGCTTGATCGCCATGGCCGTGCCCGTGCGCGACCCCCAGGGCGAGGTGATCGCGGGCCTGGCCGTGCACGCGCCGGAGCCCCGTTTCCCCATCTCCAAAGCCATTGAACACGTCGCCACGTTTCAGGCGGCGGCCGACCGGATCGGCCAGTCGATTTTCGAAGGCGATGAAAAATTGTGACCCCACGTCGCAATTTTTATTGACACTCAACGCCTCCCCAGGAATCCTTAACGCAGCGGTCATCCAATGGCGGATGTCGAATTCGGCCGTGCCGGCAAGAGACATCGCAAGACCTCCAACCGGCGGCGGGCGTCCCCAATTTTCCTGACAGGGAGAGCGAGAATGCTGCCTAAGTTCCTCAAGAGCACGACCCTGGCCGCCGCGGTCTTCGCCGCCGCGGCCTTTGCCGGTCAATCGACACCGGTCCAAGCGACCGAAACCATCAATTTCGGAACGCAACCCGCGACCATGCCCATCTACATCGCCAAGGGCCTGGGCCTGATCGGCGAGATCGAAAAGAAGCACGACGTGAAGATCGAATTTAAGGTCTTCTCCTATGGCGCCCCGGAAAACCAGGCGCTCGCCGCCGGTGAACTGCAGATCGCTTCGGCGGGCATGGGCCCGGCCATCGTCGCCGCCGCCCGCTTGCCTGCGAAACTGCTGGCGATCTCGATCCTGGAGCAGACGGCGATCATCATCCCGTCCGATTCCCCGATCACATCCGTCGCCGAACTGAAGGGCAAGAAGATCGCCTATCCGGGCAAGGGCTCGCAGCAGTATCCGTTGCTGGTCAAGGCCCTGGCCGACGCGGGCCTGAAGATCGGCGATGTCGAGTTGTTCAAGACCAAGGGCTCGGACGTGCCGACCTTGCTGGCCAACAAAAGCGTCGACGCCGGGATCGTGTGGGATCCGCACGTTTCCAACGCGCTGGCCGCCGGTCATTCCAAGGTCCTGATCAAGGCCGAGAAGATCCTGCCGATCAAGGCCGGTCACTACATCGGCAACGGCGTCTATGCCCGCGAGGACTTCATCGCGGCCAAGCCGGAGCTGGTGCAGGACCTGATTTCCTCCATCGTCACGGCCATCGACTTCATCCTCAAGAACGAGGACAAGGCGGTGAAGATGTGGGCCGAGCAGATCAAGTTCCCGGAAAAGGTCATCAGCTACGCCCTGAAGGAAGGCATCTCCGTCTACAACCTGGACGTGGCGCCCGAGGCCGAAACCATCGACACCTACACCAAGTTCCTCAAGGAAGCGGGAATCCTCAAGCCTGAGGACAATCCCAAGTACGACCCGAGCTTTGCCAAAAAAGCGCTCTCCATGATGAAATGATCGGGTGATCCAATCCCGGCGGACGGGCGATCCCGGCCGCCGGTACCCGACCCTCATCTCGGGCCGTTCAATTTCCGGCCCGTCTTTTTCCCCCGCCTTCATCCGAAGAGGTTCCCCCCGTGAAACCGCCGGCAAAGACCGCCGCTTCCATCCTGCCCTATCTCTGGGCCGCGATTTTCATCGTCGTCGTCTGGCAATTGGTGGTCGTCTTCACCAAGGCCCATGTCGCGCTTCTTCCACCGCCGCTGCTGGCCGCCGAGACGTTTGCCCATCTGGTCGCCACGGGCGAACTGTTCGTCCACGTCGGCGCCAGCCTGGGCCGGGTCGTTTCCGCCTGGGTGCTGTCGGCCTTGGTCGCCATTCCCTTGGGGCTCGCCATGGGCCGCTGGCGCCGGTTCGAACATCTGGTCGATCCGGTGGTCGAATTGTTCCGCCCGATCTCGCCGCTGGCCTGGATCCCGCTGGCCATCCTGTGGTTCGGCATCGGCGAGACCGGCAAGATCTTCATCATCTTCATCGCGACGTTTTTCCCGATCCTGTTGAACACCGTTTCCGGGGTTAAAAGCGTCGATCCCGTCCTGATCCGCGCCGGCCAGGTGCTCGGCTGCGAAACCGATCAGGCGCTGTTCCGTAAGGTCATCCTGCCCGCCGCCATGCCGACCATCGTCGTCGGCCTGCGTATTTCCTTCGGTACCGGCTGGGCCGCGATCATCGCCGCCGAACTGGTCGCGGCGCAGGTCGGGCTCGGCTATCTGATCGCCGACGGCATGGAAATCCTGCGCTCGGACCTGGTTCTGGTCGGCATGGTCGCCATCGGCATCCTGGGTGTGGCGATCGACGCCGTATTCCGCATCGTCAACGACCGTTACTCCTGGGGAGGCTGAGATGACCGAGACAACCGCCCCCATGAACACCAAAGGCATTTCCATCCATGAACTGGGGGTGACCTTTACCCCCGAAGGGTCGGAGCCGGTCGAGGCCCTGCGCCCGACCAGCATGGAGATCGAACCCGGCGAATTCATCGCCCTGGTCGGTCCCTCCGGTTGCGGCAAGTCGACGTTGCTGAACGTGCTGGCCGGGTTCATCAAGCCATCGGTCGGCCGGGCGCTTGTCGGCGGCGACCCGATCACCAAGCCCAACATCGACCACGGCATGGTGTTTCAGGACTATGCTCTGTTCCCCTGGTTGAACGTCATCGACAACGTCGCCTTCGGCCTGGAACGTCAGGGCATGGCCCTGGCCGAACGCCACGACCGGGCCCGCGAATATCTGGAAATGGTTGGTCTCAAGGACTTCGCCGACAAGCGGGTCAACGAGCTGTCCGGCGGCATGAAGCAGCGCGTCGCCATCGCCCGCGTCTTCGCGACCGATCCGTCGATCATCCTGATGGATGAACCGTTCGGCGCGCTGGATGCCCTGACCCGGCGGTTCCTGCAGCATCAGTTGCTGGACATCTGGCAGAAGAACCGCAAGACCGTCGTCTTCGTCACCCATTCCGTGCAGGAAGCGATCTATCTGGCGTCGCGGGTCATCGTCATGACGGCCCGGCCGGGGCGGGTGAAGTTGGACCAGACCGTGGACCTTCCCCACCCCCGCGATTTCGCCAGTGCCGAATTCCGCGACTACGAGAAAATCATCTACGACCAACTGGACGAGGAACTGGCCAAGACCTTCAAGCTCGAAGGCGGTCAGGGCATGTTCCATGACTGAGGCCGGGGCCTTGCCGGTCGAGGGCGCCGACGACCTGGCGGCCCGCGCGGCGGAAGATTTCCTCGCCCGTGTCGAGGCGGTCGAACCCCAGGTTCGGGCCTTCCGGTCCATCGATCCGGACCGCCTGCGGGCCGAGGCGGCGGTGCTCGACGCCCTGCCGCCCGCCGACCGGGGGCCGCTCCATGGCCTGACCGTGGCGGTCAAGGAGGTCTTCGACGTCGCCGGATACGTCTGCGGCTGGGGCACGCCGATCCATGACGGCCGCCGTCCCGATAGGGATGCCTGGGCCGTCGCCGCCCTGCGCCGGGCCGGGGCCTTGATCGCCGGGATCACCGTTTCCACGGAATACGCCATGGCGACGCCGGGGCCGACGACCAACCCGTTCGATCCCACGCGCACGCCGGGGGCCTCGTCCCAGGGCTCCGCCGCCGCCGTCGGCGGGGGGATGGTGTCGGCGGCGTTGGGCTCGCAGACCATCGGCTCGATCATTCGTCCCGCCGCCTATTGCGGCTGCATCGGCGTCAAGCCGACCTTCGATGCGATCAATGCGGCGGGGTGTATGCCGCTGTCGGGGGCGCTCGACCATGTCGGTTTCATGGCCGGCCGGCCGGACACGGTCGCCGCTTTGCTGGACGTTCTGATGCCGGGCGATGGCGCGCCCGAAAACCTGGCCGGGCAGGGGGTGCTGTTGAACCCCTGGTATCCCGAGCCGACCGCGCCGGGGATCACGGCGGCGGTGGAGACAGCCGCGCGGACACTCGGCGATCTCGGCACGGCCTTCGGCGAGGCCGATCTGCCGTCCTGGATCGCCAAGGAAGAGGCCGATGTCATGGACGTTCTGTTGTCTCACGACATGGCTTTGCATCACGGTGGCGATTGCGACAGCCATGGCGAGGTGATGAGCGAACGGGTGCGGGGCTATATCGACCGTGGCCGCAAGGTTACTGCCGCCCAGTACGACGCCGCCCTGGCCCGTCAGAAGGAAATGGCGGACGCGATGGACGATTTCGTGGGCGACGGCGTGCTGCTGATGCCCGCGACGACGGATATCGCCCCCTTGCTGACCGAGGGCACGGGCCCGCGCGAACCGCAACGGCTGTGGACCCTGGTGGGCCTGCCCGCGATGACCGTGCCGGTCGGGCGGATCGACGGCCTGCCCGTCGGCGTGCAGGTGATCGCCCGGCGCGGCGCCGACCGCCGCGTGCTGGCGGCCGTTCGTGCCCTGTTCGACGCGGCCTGACCGTTAGCGGCGAACGACGAAGGTGAAATCGGGCATGGGTGCGTCGTTGGTGACCTCGCTGTCCGGTGACAATTCGGTCCGGCAGAAGTCCAGAAATTCGTCGCCGTCGGCGTAGAACAATCCCTGATAGCGTTCCGACGCATCGGCGCGCAGCAGGTTGAACGCCAGCACTTTGTCTGTCTTAGCCCAGAGATCCCGCAAGCTGTCCTTGATGTAGTCCGCCCATTCGTCGGGGTCGGCGCCCATGTGCATGTTGTAGGTGCCGCAGGCGAAGACGTAATCGGCGGGCTCCGTCACCGTCAATTGTTGCAGGAATTTGGCACGCGGGTCGCGGATGCGCGCACGGGCGGCCTCGACCATCTTGCGCGACATGTCGTAGCCGACGAAGCTGCCGCCGCGCAGTGCCGGTTTATCGGCCAGGAAATCGAAGAAGGCGCCATAACCGCAGCCGAAATCGGCGACGGAGACGCCGCCTCGGCGGTCGTCTTCCACATCGAAAATCTCATAAAGCGTTTCGAACCGGAGAAGCTGGTGATCCTCGCTTTTCCAGAACACGGCCCGCGCGTCCGGCCCCAGTTCGGCCAGGCGGCGTTCGTAGCTTTGCGCCACGGGTTTCAGCATCCGTGCCGCTTTTCTGAAAAAGAACAGGGTCATGGGCGGGGATTATGGTCCGGTGACCGGTCGGGCGCCAGAACCCTTATCGGACCGGTCGGGCCGGACGGGTCGGGACCGCGCCTAGAACGTCGCCCAATCGGGCTTGCGCGGGGTCACGCGGGCATCCCCGGCCTCGAAGGTCGGGGTGGCGCCGTCTTCCAATGTTTCCAGACGGACCAGGGCGAGGCCCAGGCCGCCGCCGTCGGTCGCCGTGGCCGAGCGGATTTCGCCGACGTCCTTGCCGTCGAGGATCAGCGGCGTGCCGGTCTCGGGCACCGCACCTTCGATCTCGACCGGCATCAGGCGCTTCTTGATCAGGCCCCGGTACTTGGTCCGCGCCGTCAGTTCCTGGCCCATGTAGCAGCCCTTGTTCCAATCGACGCCGTTCAATTCGTCGAAGCCGCTTTCCAGCAGGATCGATTTATCGACGATCATATCCCGCGTGCCGTCGGGCAGGCCCAGCGAGAGACGCAGGCGGTCGTAGGCCGCGCGGTCGGTCTCACCTTTCAGGCCCGCGACGAAGGCATCCGCAGACGCGGCGGGCAGGATCGCCCGCGCCCCCATGGCGGCCAGGCGCGGATCGACATATGCGACGCCGCCGCCGTCGGTTGCCTTGGCCGTGCCCGCATCGCCGACGAGGCCCAGGCCCGCCGAGCCCTCGGCCCCCGGCAGGGCGACGACGGTCCAGTCGCCGGTGACGTCCTCCAGATCGGCCTTGGCGCGCAGCTTGAACATCTTCAACCGCTTTTGCAGATCGGGCAGGCGCTCGCCTTCGCAATCGATCAGCAAGCGGCCGTCCGGCGCCTCGACGATGAAGAAATCGTGCAGGTATTTGCCCTGCGGCGTCAGCAGCGCCGCGTGAATCGCACGGTCCGGCGTGACCTTGTTGATGTCGTTGGAAATCAGGCCTTGCAGGAAGGTTCGCGCGTCCTCGCCGGAAACGGAAAGGACGCCGCGGTCGGCGAGGGTGACGTAGGTGGCGGTGCTCATCGGTCAATCCATCAAAAAGCGGGTCGGTGATCGTGAATATGGGGGCGGCGAGCGGCCTAGGCAACAGCGGATCGGACCCCTATAAGGGGGCTTGAACCTGCGTAAAAGTGTCATAATGGCGGCCCTCGGGGCTTCCCCCCAGGGCATCCAACGGGAACAGGCGAGAACGGCCATGGACGGCCGAGAGACAATTTAAAGCATGGCAAAAAGTATCCTGTTCGTCACGGCGACACGGATCGGCGACGCGGTCCTGTCCACGGGCATCCTGGGCCGGTTGATCGCCGACAATCCGGGTGCGCGGATTACTGTCGCCTGCGGCCGTGCCGCGGCGCCGTTGTTCGAGGCCGTGCCGGGCTTGGAGCGCATCATTGTTTTGGATAAGAAGCGCTGGTCCCTGCATTGGCTGGGCCTGTGGTCGCAATGTTTCCGGCGCATGTGGTCGATCCTGGTCGACCTGCGCAACACGCCGATGACCTATCTGATCCCGACCTGGCACCGCTTCCGCATGGGCCGGAAAGGGGCGGGGCATCGCCTGGAACGCTACGCCCAGGTGATGCGCATCACCGATGCCGTGCCGACCCCGAAAATCTGGATTTCCGATGCCCATCGCGCCGTCGCCGACGGCCTGATCTCCGGCGACCGGCCGGTCCTGGCCATCGGGCCAACAGCCAACTGGCGCGGCAAGACCTGGCCGGAGGGCCATTTCGCCGATCTGGTGGCGCGGCTGACCGGCGATGGGGGCATCCTGCCGGGCGCCGCCGTCGCCGTGTTCGGGCACGAGAGCGAACGGGCCTCGGTCGAAGGTTTCCTCGCCAGCATCCCGGAAGACCGGCGCATCGATCTGGTCGGTAAGATTTCCTTGCTCGAAGCTTATGCCTGCCTGGAAAAGGCGGCGCTCTACATCGGCAACGATTCCGGTCTGATGCATCTGGCCGCCGCCGCCGGCGTGCCGACCCTGGGCCTGTTCGGGCCGACGCCGGACGAGCTTTATGCCCCTTGGGGCGCGCATTGCCGCGTCGTGCGCGGGGCCGGGTTCCTGGAAAGCTTCCCGGAAAACTACGATTGGGAGAATTCGCCGTCGTTGATGGAGAAACTCTCGGTCGACGCCGCCGAAGGGGCTGCCAACGATCTTTGGGTCGAATGCAAGGAAGCGGCGTCGTGAGCGGCGAGCCCAAGCTTTCCGTCGCCATCTGCGTCCATAACGAGGCGGCGCAACTGGCGGACTGTCTCGACCGGCTGGCCTTCGCCGACGAACTGGTCGTGCTGCTGGATAAATGCACGGATTCCTCGGGCGAGATCGCGCGGCGCTACACCGACCGCATCGTCGAAGGTGCCTGGGACATCGAAGGCGGGCGCCGCAACGCCGCCATCGATGCCTGCAGCGGCGACTGGGTGTTGGAGGTCGATGCCGATGAACGGGTGCCGGACGCCCTGGCACAGGAAATCCGCGAGACCATCAAGGCGACACCCGACGACTGGCACGAAATCCTGGTCGACAATTATATCGGCGAGCGGCTGGTCCGCTGGGGCTGGGGCGCCAGCTTCGGCAAGGCCGCCTATCCGGGGTTGTTCCGCCGGGGGGTCAAGGTCTGGGGCCCGCAGCGGGTCCATCCGTCGCTGACATGGTCGGGGCGCAAGGGCCCGATGCTGACCAACCGCCTGGACCATTACGTGGACCGCAATCTGTCCGACATGCTGCGGCGGCTGGATAGCTACACCACCGCGCGGGCGGCGGACCTGCGCGACAGCGGCCAGGTCGGCTCCTTCGCCAACAACCTGCGCCGTTTCTTCACCCGGTTCTTCAAATGCTACGTCCGGCGCAAGGGCTACCGCGAAGGCGGCTACGGTTTCATGATCGCCGTCTGTGCCGGGCTGTATCCGCTGATCTCGCACCTCAAGGCCGTGCTGGAAGACGCCGACGGCAAGCCCAAGGGGCAGGGGGCCTAGGATGGCGCGCATCGTCCTGGCCGACGACGGCATTGAATTCGATGGCCGCACGCCCGAGGAACGGCCCCTCGGCGGGGCCGAAAGCTCGCTGGTTTCCCTGATGGAGGAACTGGCGGCGCGGGGACATGAGGTTTCCGTCCACAACAACTGCACGGCGCCGGTCAGTCACAAGGGCGTTTCCTGGGCGCCGCTCAAGGACGGCCTGCCGGACACCGCCGATCTGTTCATCGCCAACCGCAGTGACAAGGTGCTGCCGCTAATGCCTCGCGCGGGGCGCACCGTGTTCTGGACCCACAATCCGGCGACCTACATGGTCAAATGGCGTTACCTCTCTAAGCTTTGGAAATATGCCGACGCCATCGTCTTCATCGGCGATTATCACGCGACGACCTATCCTGGTTGGTGCCCGGTCAAGAACCGGGTGGTCATCCCCTATGGCCTGCCGGATGAATTCAGCACGACCGAGGCGGCGGCGGCGGTGCCGGGCCCGCGGGCGGTGTTCACCTCCAATCCTTTGCGCGGGCTCGACTGGCTGCTCGACCGCTGGTCGCGAGATATCCAGCCCCAGGTGCCGTCGGCGGAACTTTTCCTGTTCACCGGCGCGGCGGTCTATGGGGCGGCCGGGGACGCCAAGGCCGAGGTCATGGCGAAAGTTCTCGACAAGGCTAAGGCATTGGAAGAAAAAGGTGTTCGATTGCAAGGGCCGGTGCCCAAGCAGCGCCTTATCGAGGAATTCCGCCAGGCCCGTGTGATGCTGTACCGTGGTGACATCAACGAAACCTTCTGCATGTCCGTGGCCGAGGCCCAATGCATGGGCCTGCCCACCGTGGTGACTGACCTGGGCTCCATGGCCGAACGCGTGGCCGATGGCGAAACGGGGTACGTTGCCCAGACCGACGCTGCCTTTTCCGAGGCGGCGGTGCGGCTTTTGACCGACGACAGTCTTTGGTCGGCGCAGCAGTCGGCGGCCTTGGCCAAACGGCGGTCGTGGTTGTGGGCCGACGCGGCCGAGGCATGGGAGCGGCTTTTGCCGTGAGCGCCCCGATGAACGAAAAAGGAAAGCGGCCATGAAGGTCTTGCAGGCCATGGCGGGCGCCGAATTCGGCGGTGCCGAGGCGTTTTTCGTGCGGCTGGTCCGCGCCCTGAACCGCGCCGGGTTGAACCAGCGCGTGGTGATCCGCGAGAACAAGGCCCGCGCCCAAAGTCTGCGCGACGGCGGGGTTGAGCCGTTGGAACTGCCGTTCGGCGGGATGCTGGACCGGCGGACACCGCGCGCCCTCAAGCACGAGATCAAGACGTTTCAGCCGCAGATCGTCATGACCTGGATGAACCGGGCGTCGAAGATGATGCCGAAGGGCGATTTCGTTCAGGTCGGCCGCCTGGGCGGATATTACGACCTGAAGTACTACAAGGCCTGCGATCATCTGATCGGCAACACGCAGGACATCGTCGATCACATCGTCAAGCAGGGGTGGGACAAGGACAAGGCGCATTATCTGCCGAACTTCGTCTCCGAAGACCGCGCCGAGCCCGTCAGCCGCAAATCCCTTTACACGCCGGACAACGCGGCGCTGATCCTCGCACTCGGGCGATTGCATGAAAACAAGGGCTTCGATGTCCTGCTGCGCGCCATGGCGCGGGTGCCGAACACCTATCTCTGGCTGGCCGGCGAGGGACCGCTGCGCGAAAGCCTGGAAAAGCTGGCGGAAGACCTGGGCATCAAGCCCCGCGTCCGCTTCCTGGGCTGGCGCGAGGATACGCCCGCTCTGTTCGCGGCCTGCGATTTGTTCGTGTGCCCGTCCCGGCACGAACCGTTGGGCAACGTGGTTCTGGAAGCCTGGGCGCAGGACGTGCCGGTGATCGCCGCCGACAGCATGGGGCCGGGCACCCTGATCGATCATATGGACTCGGGTGTGTTGGTGCCGGTCGACGATTCCGACTCGCTCGCCCGCGCCATCCGCGCCGTGATCGACGATTACGAACTGGCCGAACACATCGTGCGGCGCGGTCGCGAGGTCTATGACGCCGAGTTCACGGAACAACAGGTCGTCGCCCGCTATCTGGAATTCTTTCAATCGATCGTCACCAAGACGTAAGATAACCCCATGTGCGGTATCGCAGGCATCATGACGCGTGACGGCTCCGCCCCGGCGGCGGAGGTGCTGGACGCGCTGGCCGACGCCATGGGCCATCGGGGCCCCGACGGGCGTGGGCGCCACGTCGATGGCGACGTCGGTCTGGTGCAGACGCGCCTGGCGATCATCGATCTGGAAACCGGCGATCAGCCCATCTCTGCCACCGGGCCCGACGGTAACGAAGCGGTCCTGGTTGCCAACGGCGAAATTTATAATCACGTCGAGGTTCGCCTGGACCTGAGCCGCGCCCCCTTCAAAACGCGATCCGACTGCGAGGTGCCGCTGCAGCTTTACCTGCGCGAAGACCTCGCCTTCACCGAACATTTGCGTGGCATGTACGCCATCGCCATCCACGACCGGGCCAACGGGCGGCTGGTGCTGGCCCGCGATCCGTTCGGGATCAAACCGCTGTATGTCGCCCAATCGGGCGCGGCGTTTGCGTTTGCCTCGGAACCGCAGGCCCTGATCCGCGCCGGTCTGGCGACGGCGCGCCTCAACCCCGCCGCGCGGGACGAGATGCTGCAGACGCAATTTTCCTATGGCCGGGAAACGCCCTTCGCCGGGATCGAACGGGTCCTGCCCGGGGAGACCATCATCGTCGAGAAAGGCCGGGTGATCGGCCGCAACCGCCTGGCCGTGCTGCCCGACGGAACGCCGAAACCGATGTCCAAGGGCGATGCCCTGATGCGCCTGGATGAATTGCTGGACGACGCCGTCGGCGTGCATCAGCGCTCCGACGTGCCTTACGGCATGTTCTTTTCGGGCGGGATCGATTCCACGGCGTTGCTGGCCATGATGGCGCGATTGAACGAACGGCCCGTGGTCGCCTTCACCGCCGGGTTCTCCGGCACCAACGTGCAGGACGAACGGGCCTTGGCGCGCGAGATTGCCGGGCATCTGGGCGCCGAGCATCACGAGGTCGAATTCGGTGCCGAGGATTTCTGGGACCTTTTGCCGGAAATCGCCGCGGCGATGGACGATCCGGCGGCGGATTACGCCGTGCTGCCGAGCTACAAGCTCGCCCGCGAAGCGCGGTCGAGAGGCATCAAGGTCATTTTGTCGGGCGAAGGCGGGGACGAGGTCTTCGCCGGTTACGGGCGGTATCGCCGTGCCGGGCGCTGGCGCCTGTTCGGCGGGCGTCCCATGCGCGAGAAAGGAACCTTGGAAGGGCTCGGTGTTCTGCGCGAGGAAAATCGCGCCTGGCGCGGCGGCCTGGATGCCGCCGCGGACGAGGTCCAGGGGCATGGTTGGACGCCGCTGCAGCGGGCTCAGGCGACGGACATGGCCGATTGGCTGCCCAACGACCTGTTGACCAAGTTGGACCGTTGCCTGATGGCCCATGGGGTCGAGGGGCGGGTGCCGTTTCTCGATCCCAAGCTGGCGGCTTTCGGGTTTTCGCTGCCGGACGGGCTCAAGGTCAAACGACGGCGCGGCAAATGGATTCTTCGGAAATGGCTGGAACAGGTCGTGCCCATGTCGCGGCCTTTCGCCGCCAAGCGCGGCTTCACCGTGCCGGTCGGCGAATGGATCGTCGCCGACGGCCGCCGGCTCGGCCCGCTGGTCGCGGCGCAGCCGGGGGTCGCGGAAATCTGCCGTCCCGACGCGGTGACGGCGCTGTTCCGCAACGCCGGGAAACGCGAGATGCAGGCGGCCTGGACCCTCCTGTTCTATGCCGTCTGGCACCAGCATCACATCCTGGGCGGCGCCAAGGGCGGCGGCGTGCTGGAAGTTCTCGGCGAAGCCGTGTAAGCCAATATCCCATGACCGATACTTTGACTATCCGCCGGCCCGACGACTGGCACGTGCATTTCCGCGACGGCGCCATGATGGCCGCCGTCGTCCCCCATACGGCCCGCCAGATGGCCCGCGCCATCGTCATGCCGAATCTGGTGCCGCCGGTGACCACGGCGGCCATGGCGGCGGCCTACCGCGACCGGATTATGGCGGCGGTGCCGGACGGCGTCGATTTCACGCCCCTGATGACGGCCTACCTCACGGACAACACGGATCCGGCGGACCTTGCCGCCGGTCACGCCGACGGCGTGCTGACGGCGGTGAAATATTATCCCGCCGGTGCGACGACCAATTCCGACAGCGGCGTCACCGATATCGCCAAGGTTCAGGGCGTGTTGGAGAAAATGGCCGAGATCGGCATGCCGTTGCTGCTGCACGGCGAGGTCACGGACGCCGAGATCGATATCTTCGACCGCGAGGCCGTGTTCATCGAACGTATCCTGGGCCCGCTGGTCACCCGCATCCCGGACCTCAAGATCGTCCTGGAACACATCACCACGGCCAATGCCGCCGAATTCGTCTCGGCCGCCGGACCCAACATCGCCGCCACGGTGACGGCCCATCATCTGGTCATCAACCGCACGGACATCTTCAAGGGCGGCATCCGCCCGCACCTTTATTGCCTGCCCATCGCCAAGCGCGAGGTGCATCGCCAGGCCCTGCGCCGGGCCGTCGCCTCCGGCGATCCCAAGTTCTTCCTGGGGACGGACACGGCCCCGCACGCGCGCCATACCAAGGAAGCGGCCTGCGGCTGCGCCGGTATCTTCACCGCCGCCACGGCGATCGAGCTTTATGCCGAGGTATTCGACGAACTGGATGCCTTGGACAAACTGGAGGCTTTTGCCTCCCTGAACGGTCCTGCCTTCTACGACTTGCCGGTGAACGAGGCGACGGTGACCCTGGAACGCGCCGATTGGACCGCGCCGGAAGCCGTCGAGGCCGCCGCCGGTGAAAAGGTCGTGGCCTTCAAGGGTGGCGAGACGCTTTCCTGGCGGCTCGCCGGCTGATCTAGGGCAGGCGGTCGCCCGTTGACCCGGGCCGGGGGCTTCTCTACACCCATTGGAAGCCCGATCCATCGAACAACCGATCCCGGAGAAGCCCCATGGCTACGTTCAAAGCCCTTATGTTGGAAGAAACCGACGGCAAGGTGTCGTCCGCCATTCAGGACATCGACGACGCGCAGTTGCCCGACGGCGACGTCACCGTCGCGGTCAAATATTCGACCGTCAACTACAAGGACGGCATGGTGATCAACGGCCTGGGGCGGCTGGTGCGCGATTATCCGCATGTCTCCGGCGTCGATTTCTCGGGCGTCGTCGAATCCTCTGACCATCCCGACTACAAGCCCGGCGATGAGGTCATCCTGACCGGCTGGCGCGTCGGCGAGGTCCATTGGGGCGGCCATGCCCAGAAGGCGCGGGTCAAGGGCGACTGGCTCGTCCCCATGCCGGCCGGGCTGGACATGAAACGCGCCATGGCCGTCGGCACGGCGGGTTTCACCGCGATGCTGGCGATCACCACGCTGGAGGCCCGGGGGCTGACGCCGGACGCCGACGGCGAGGTTCTGGTGACGGGGGCGTCGGGCGGCGTCGGCTCCGTGGCGACCGCGATCCTGGCCAAACTGGGCTACAAGGTCGCCGGCTCCACCGGACGGCAGGAATCCCACGCCTTTCTGAAGGACCTGGGGGCCGCGACCATCGTCGAACGCGCCGAACTGGAAGAAGCGCCGAAAGGCCCGCTGGGCCGGGAACGTTGGGCGGGCGCCATCGACAACGTCGGCGGGCCGACCCTGCACACGCTGCTGGCGACCATGCAGTACGGCGCGACCTGCGCCGCCGTCGGCTTGGCCGCCAGCCCGGAATTGAAGACGACGGTCCTGCCGTTCCTTCTACGGGGTGTGAACCTTTGCGGGATCGACAGCGTCATGT
Source organism: Rhodospirillaceae bacterium (assembly GCA_002696205.1). GTDB lineage: Bacteria > Pseudomonadota > Alphaproteobacteria > Rhodospirillales > Casp-alpha2 > UBA1479. The sequence continues at coordinate 15,884 of NZRL01000076.1, forward strand.
GCCCGACCGAGCGCCGGAAAGAGGTCTGGTCCCGCATCGCCACCGACCTGCCCATGGACAAGCTCGACGCCCTGACCGAAACGGCGGTGCTCGGCGACCTGCCGGACCTCGCCACCAAGATTCTCAAGGGTCAGGTGCGCGGCCGCACGGTGGTCGACGTCAACGGCTGATCCGGTTCGCTCGGGCGGCCCCCAGCCGGGCCGTTAACCCCTTGCTAACCATCGGGTGCCATCCTGTACTGGGACGAACTACAGACGCAGGATGGGATAGAACACCCATGAAAAAGATCATCGCAGCGATCGCCTTTTCGCTCGCCTTGACCGCGTGTGGATACGTGGACAAGTACGAAGAAGGCGTCATCGATTACGAGCCGACCTATTGTTACGCGGCGCTTGGCGGCGGGGTGGAATGCTACCGCGAGCCGGTCGCCGGCGAGGACCGTCGGCTGGTCAATTACTACGGCAAGCATCCGTCGCGCTACGACGCGCCGGAAAAGCCCGCACCGGCCGAATACCAGGCCCCGGCCATGGTCAATTCCTGGGTCAAGGACCCGGAACCGGTGATCCGCGCCATGCCCAAGGGCGATACGGCGGACCGGCCCTGGCTGGCCTCCGGCTATCAGGCCCCGGCGCCGCAATCGGCCTCGCCCCAGGCGACGCAGGCATTTCTGCGCCAGGCACACGAACACCTCAGCCGCGCGATCCAGAAGGATTCACAGGAAAAGCTGAGCACCTTGAATGAAGCCATCAGCCGAGCAGAAAGCGAGGGCGCCGGGACGTCGGGCGAGACATCCTCGGGCGCGCCGCCGTTTCGTTAATGCCTCGATCTGATCCCTGAAAAGATCAATTTTAACAATTGGTTATGTGTTCTCAAGGCGCCGGTGCAGCCCCTTGGGGTTTCGCCTTGCGGATTCCATCCACAAGGAATTCATCATATTGTGACATGGGTCACATTACTTTCGTCCAGGTCTTTGGTACCAGGGAGAAACTTCTACCTGACAAATACCTGACAGCTTCGGCGAGGGTGACATGGTGAACGACAGAGCCGCCAAGCGGCAGATCAAGCAGACCGAACTCGAACGGCTTGAAAACGAGATGGTCCGGGGCAAATCTTCGTCCTCGGCCAAAAAACGCCCGTCCGCTGCCAAGGAGCGGATGATGAAGGGCGCGCGCAACGCCTGCGGCCCCCGGAACCAGCGCGGCGATTGGCGCTGGGGCGGCACCTGAGCCCGGGACCTCCGGATATCCGGCGAGAACTGCCGCATCTGTGCGCCCGGTCCGCCGTCGGAACCGATAGAAATTTCCCCCCTTTGCCGCCGAAGGCGAGGTCTTTCTTGACACCCGCGCGTGGGGGCCTTAAACCCCACCACGCCGTTGCGCAAGGCCAACCCGCCCGCGCCGGCTTACGCCCTGGGGCGGAGTAGCTCAGCTGGTTAGAGCAGCGGAATCATAATCCGCGTGTCGGGGGTTCGAGTCCCTCCTCCGCTACCAATTCTTCCGAGGGGTTCGCCCGGACGGGCGCCCGAATAGCCAGAGATCGGAGGCCGCCAGATGGCCGGCAAGAAATCCAAGGGCAAGGGCCCTCAATTCCTCATGTTCAACGTGACCTACGGCGACGGGACCGTGACATCCAACCGCCGGGTGCCAACGGAATTGCTGGACCAGTCGTTCGGTGATTCGCTGGATGATCTGGTTCGCGCGGCCATTGAACAGCAGGACAACGAGATCGCCGAACGTTCCGGCCAGACCCGGGCACCCATCAAGTCCATCGCCAAGGCCTAGGGCGTGGGCGGCCGAGGCCGCTTAGTCCGCCGTTCCCGTCTTTTCCGTCAGGCGCCCCAGCGGCGCGTCGTTGATCGGTAAGTGCAAAAGCGCGCTGATCAGGCCGAGCACGACAGCTCCCCACCAGACCACATCGTAGCTGCCCGTGGCGTCGAACAGGCGCCCGCCCAGCCATACGCCCGTGAAACTGCCCAATTGGTGGCTCAGGTAGACGATGCCGTAGAGCGTGCCCATGTAGCGCAGGCCGAAAATCTGTGCGACCAGTCCCGTGGTCGGCGGTACGGTGCTGAGCCAGAGGAAGCCGATGGCGACGGCGAAGACGACGATCGAGACTGGCGTCACCGGCAGCGTGATGAACAAGGCGATGATCACCGAACGCAGCACGTAGATGCCGCTGAGCATGTATTTCTTGGATATCCGCCCACCGAGCCAGCCGGAGAACGAACTGCCGAACATGTTGCAGACGGCGATCAGCATCAGCGCCGTGGCGCTGAGGGCCAGGCTGGCGCCTTTGTCGGTCAGGTAGGCGGGCAGATGGATCGCCGTGAAGGCGACCTGAAACCCACAAACGAAGAACCCCAGCGTCAGCAGGACATACCCCCGGTGGCCGGCGGCTTCGCCCAGGGCCTGGCGCAGGGTCATCTGCGTGTCCTTGCCGGTCGTGGACGACACCACGCCGGACATGGAAAACGCCAGCGGCACGATCAGCGCCGCCATGGCCGACAGGATCATCAGCGTCAGCACCCAGTCGTAACCGGCCAGCATGCCTTGGGTCAGCGGCACCACCAATAACTGACCGCCGGTCGCCGTGGCCGTGCCGACGCCGAGCCAGAGGCTGCGCTTTTCCGCCGGTGCGACCTGGCCGATGACGGTCAGGATCAACGGCAGACCGCAGGCCCCCAATCCGATCCCGGCCAACAATCCGGCGCTGGAGAACATCGCGATGGGGGTCGCGGATTGGCTCATGCAGAACACGCCGGCGGCGAACAGGCCGCCGCCGAGAGCGACGGTCTTCGGTGCGCCGATCCGGTCGGCCAGCGCGCCCGCGAAGGGCGCGGAGATGCCGAGGACGAGGTTCTGCGCCGCCAGCGCCAGGGACAGGGTCTCGCGGCCCCAGCCCAAGTCCGTCGAGATCGGCCACATGAACAGCCCGAAGCTCTGGCGGATGCCGAACGAGGTGAAGACGATCAAGGCGGCGGCGACCAGGATGAATCCGGGCATCTGCCAGAAAGCCCGCGTCTGGGGCTGATCGGGGGAAGAGGGCGTCACGATCTGGGTATCTCCGTCCTGGTCTGCGGACGGAGGCGGGTGTCGGCGCCTGCGCGTCTGCCGCCGCCCGCACCGGACGACGGCTGGCATTCTAGGGCCCGGCGGAAATTATTCAACAGAGGCTAACCAGGCGCCCGCGGTGGCCGGGGAAAACCGGCAAAAGCGGAAAAGCGTGACGCCGACGATCTTTTTTGATCCCGCCTGCGTGGAATTTGTATACAATCCTGGCCGCTGGGAGGCTGGCCCGGGCGGCGTGACATGACGCCCGCCGCGGGCGTCTTCCGGCCTGTCCCGGCAATCGGAAGACCCTCGCTTGCAGACCGATAATCCCGCCATCGCCCGGCAATTTGAACGTTTCGGCCCATCCTATCGGTGGTTGGTCACGGCCTGTGGAATGATGGGGTCGATGACGATGGTCCTGTCGTCGACCATCGTCAACGTGTCGATTCCGTCGATCATGGGGGCGTTCGGGGTTGGCCAGGACTTGGCGCAATGGGCCTCGACCGCCTTTTTGACGACCATGGTCGCCAGCCAGCTATTGAATTCCTGGACATCGCGGGTCATCGGCCCGCGCAACACCTATCTGATGGCCCTGGTGATCTTCAGTATCGGTGCGGTGTTGTCGGCGATCAGCCCGTCCATCGAGGTGCTGATCGCCGGCCGTATTCTGCAGGGGTTCAGCGCGGGGTTGGTGCAGCCGCTGGCGCTGGCCACGGCGGTCGCCGTGTTTCCACCGGAACGCCGGGGGCTTGCCGTCGGCACCGTCGGCATGGGGATCGCCCTGGCGCCGACCTTCGGGCCGCTGGTCGGCGGCATCACCATCGATCTGGTGACCTGGCGCCATGTCTTCATCGTGCCGCTGCCGTTGGTCGGCCTGTCGGCGATCATGGCCCTGAACCTCATGCCCGCGCGCAATCCGTTGGACAAGAAGCCCAGTTTCGATTGGATCGGCTTCATCCTGCTGTGCACGGCCCTGACGACGCTGATGGCGGGGATCGGAAACGGCCAGCGCTGGGGCTGGGAATCGCTGCATTTCCTGATTTTCCTTCTGGTCGGCCTGGCCTCGGCGGTGTTGTTCGTTGTGACCCAGCTGCGGTCCAAGAACCCCTTGTTGGACCCGACCCTGTTTCTCGATGCGCGCTTCGCCTCGGCGGTCGCGGTGGCCTTCGCCTTCGGCGTGGGCAATTTCTCGACCAACTATTCGATCCCGTTGTTCACCCAGACGATCCAGGGTTACACGGCAACCAAGGCGGGCCTCGTCCTGGTTCCGGCGGGATTGTTACTGGTCGCGCTGATGCAGGCGTCGGGACGCCTGGCCGACCGCGTGCCGCCCCATTGGCCGATCATCGTCGGCTGCAGCAGCTTCGCCGTGGCGGCCATGGTTCTGGCGACCATCGACGTCAATACGGCCTTTATCACGGTCGCGCTGCTGGCGATGTTTACCCGCGGTTCCATGAGCCTGATTTCCCCCAACATGGGCAAGGCGGCGCTGTCCGCCGTTCCGGCGGAAAAGATGGCGCAGGGGGCGGGGACCTTCAATTTCTTCCGCCAGATGGGGGGCGCGTTCGGCGTCAACATGACGGCCGTGACGATCGAGATGCGCACGGCCTACCACGCCGATTTCCTGACGGCGACACAGACCAATGTGAAGGGCCCGACGGCGGAGATGTTGGACCGGGTGCGGGAATTGTTGAACGCGGCCGGCGTGCCCTCACCGGCCGACGGCGCCATGGCCTTGGACTATCTCGGCCGCGTGGTTTATGCCCAGGCCAATACCTTCGCCTTCCACGATTCGTTCCGCCAGATCGCCGTGATCTTCGCGTTGACCGTGATCCCGGCCATCGTGTTGGGCCGGTCGCGATCGAACTCGAACCTCTAGTTCCCGTCCTCTAGGCCGTCTCCACGAAAATCGGGCTGGACCAGCCGCGATGGAAATCGGTCTGCACCACGCGCACCCAATAGGCTTGCTCTGGCCCTTCCGGCGCCTCGTCGATGAAGGTGAAGGTGGTGTCCAGGGCGCCGCCCTCCGTATGAAGGGTCGAGGCCGTGACGTATTGTTCCAGGCCGCCGGGCATGTCCCAGCGCAGATCGCCGGCACGGGCCTCGCCGACCGTGAAGCGGATGTCCGCCGGGCCCGCCTTGAAGACGATTTCCGCGTCGTCCGGGGCGTCGATGTTCAACAGCACGCCTTCTTCCTGACCCGAGGTCACGGACCGCCACGCGACCGAAGTGTCCTCCCAGGCGTCGATCCCGTATTTGGCGGTGAAGATGTTCAACGGCCGCGCGCCGGTGATCCGCCCACCGCTGAGTTTCAGGCCGCCATCCCAAGTCATGAACCGGCCGCGGTCCTGATGGGTCGCCCCCGACCAGACGATCTTGATCCGGGCGTCGTCGCGCACCGCCGGATTGGGGCGGAAGCGGGTCAATTCGCGTGAGCGGTTGAACAGGACGATTTCCTCGATCGGCGCCGTGCCGTGAACCTTGCCGGAGATGGCGACCGGCCCATTGGCGCGGACGACCTTGCCCATGTTCGCCCCCTGGGCCGAGACCTCAAGAATCATCCGGGCGCCCGTGGTGCCGTAGCAATGGCGCGCCATCATGCCGTCGTAAATGCCGTGGCGGCTGTGCTCGGTGCAGTAGACCGCCGCCAGCCCGCCCAGCACGGTCATTTCCGGGGTCGAGGGATAGGCCAGGCCGGGGCGGCAGGTGTGGTCGTCGCTGGCGGCGACGACGCCGACCCGAACGCCGGCCTCCAGAAATTCGTGCAGGCGCCATTCGAAGACCCCATGGTTGGAGCAGATCTCGAATACCGGCTCCAGTTCCGGGTCCTGGGCCTCGAAATCGGATCGCCGGCCGCCGATGTGGGGGACCATGATGACCTTGCGGCCCGTCTCGGCGATGTATTCCCGCATCCGGGCCTGCAGATCGCGGGCATGGACGCATTCCGTGGCGTTGCTGCCGGGCGCGATCTCGTCGTCGGCCAGTTGCCAATGGCTACTGCGGTGGATCGGTCCGTCGTCGTCGAGGAACAGCACGTTGCGGTCGCCCCCCGTGCCCGTCGGCCCCGACCATTCCCAGCCGAAGAAGGCGGCGAAGCGGCCGGGCTCGTTATGCTTGATGGCGGCTTCGCGGACCTCGTCCAGGTCCTTGTCGGACAGGATGAAGTCGTTGCCCTGATGGGTCGTGAAATCGATGGCGGCCAAGTCGCGGGCATAGGCGAAATATTCGTCCGGCGTGCCGATGCCGACGGTCGAGGCCGTCTGCGCCTGGGTGTCGCCCCAGCAGATCATATTGCCGTCCTTGCCGTTGACCAGGACGGGATTGGATTGGGCCAGGACTTCGTTGCCGCGCCGGAGTTCCAGGCGCCGCACGCCCTCGCCGAAAAGCGTTACGCCCTCGATCCAGGTGGCGCGGCCGTCCCCCGGTTTCAGGTCGACGGCGATGGGCGGGTCGGCGGTCAACTCCAGGCCCGGGGCGTCGACCGGCGTCGGGTTGCCGAACTTGTCGTTGCCGCGCAGCTGAACGCGGAAGCCTTCGCCGGCGGCGACGATGCTGGGCGCGACCAGGGTCAGGTATTCGGACGGACCCGGTTGGATGCCGAAATTGGGGGATGCGCAGAACACGCGCTTGTACTCGCCGGAACTCAAGGGATCGACGAAGACGGCGAAGTCACTGGCGCTTTCCGGGAAGGATTGGACCTTGAGCCCGCGCGATCCGCCCGAGGTGTCGCCCAGGACGATGGTGACGGTGTCGCCGGGATAAAGCGGCATGGCGGCCAGGCGGATGACCGCGACGGCGTTGAACGGCCGTTTGTGGCCGCGCGGATCGAAGAAGGATTCGAACCGGGCCCCGGCGCGGGAGCAGGTCACGGTGGCGTAATTGTCCGCCGCCGGATCGGTGAATTGGGGATGGCCGAAATCGGCCTGGCGGCGGGTGCCGATTTTCAGGCCGCCGCCGACGTCCATGGCATAGGCACCGACCGTGAAGGTGATCGTCCAGGTCGCGAAGGTGCCGACGACGACATCGTCCGTCGGCGTGATGGTGACCGAACCCCAGGTCTCGGCGGTCGTTTCGTCGAAGTTGCGTTCGGTGATCTTGCCCATGGGGATCGGCTCCGTTGTCGTTCCGGTCTGTTCGGTCGGTTTATGTGCGGGGGGCGGCAGGCGGACCGCCACCCGGCTGCGGAGTATCGGGCGGCCGGGTGGCGTCGCGGGACGGGTGCCGTCCGTCGGGTCCGCGATGCCGGGGGGCGCGGTGCCGCCTATTTCACAAGAATGCCCAGGTCCGTCGCCATTTCGCGGAAGCGGGCGAAATCGGTTTCGATCTGTTTCTTGAATTCGACGGGCCCCAGGTAATGCGGCACGTCGCCGACGGCCTTGACCATCTTTTTCCAACCCTTGCGGTCCATGGTTTCCTGGATCGCCTTGGCCCAGGCATCGACAATCTCATTGGGCAGGCCCTTGGGCCCGATGACGCCGCGCCAGCCGAAGATGTCGACATCGGGGTACCCCAGTTCGGCATAGGTCGGTACGTCGGGGAAATTCTTCAGGCGTTTCTTGGTCGTCACCGCGAGGGCGCGAACCTTGCCCGACTGGATGAAGTCGATGGCCGAGACCAGGTTGGTCTGATGGAAATCGGCCTCGCCGCGCAGCAGGCCGGCCATCGACCGCTTGCCGCCCTTGTAGGGGATGGCGATCGCCGCGTCCTTGTCCAGGCCCGCGGTCTTGAACAGCAGGTGAATGCCGAAGAAGTGGATGCTGCCCGCCCCGGCGTGGGAGAATTTGAGCTTGCCGGGATTGGCCTTGAGGGCGTCCAGCAGGTCCTTCAGCGTCTTGTAGGGGCTGTCCGCCTTGACGACCAGAACGTTGGGGTTCATCTGGGTCATCGCGATCGGGGTGTAATCGGCGGGCGTATAGCCCGAGGACATGTTCATCGCCGGATAGAGGACATGGCCGCCGATCATGCCTTCCATCAGCATGTAGCCGTCCGGTTCGGCCTTCAGGGCGAAATTGATGCCGACGCCGCCGGATGCCCCCTTCTTGTTGACCACGATGATCGGCTGGCCGATGTGGTCCTGAATGTTGATGGCCATGATCCGGGCGGCGGTGTCGGTGGACCCGCCCGCGCCCGACGGGACGATCAGCTTGATCGGTTTGGTGGGGTAGGCGTCCGCTTGGACGGGCCCGCCGGTCAGGGCCATGGCGGCGGCCATGGCGATGGCGGGGATCAGGCCGGTGAGGAATCTGCGTTTCATGTTGCTCTCCGCTGTCTTTCGGGGGCGCCCCTGGGGGGAGCCGAATCCCGGGAATTTCACTGGGTCTTGGGTATGCTCCGTTCCGGGGGTTTCCGTTCATTCGGATATGATTTTTGCTGCCGGAGTGCCTTTCAGGCGCCCGTGCAGGAAGACCGTCGCCCCGGCGCTGATGGCGGCGAGGATCAGGAAGGTGATGGCGATGGGGCTGCCGACGAAGACGTCGAACGAGCCGTCGGAAATGATCAGCGCCTTGCGCAATTCGTTCTCGAACAGGGGGCCCAGGATGAAGGCGATTGCGAAGGGGGCGGCGGGGATTTTCTGGATCCGCATGAGAAAGCCCAGAAAACCCACGCCGAACATGGCGATCACGTCGACCATGCTGCCGCGTACCGCGTAGGTCCCGTAGGTGGCAAGGATCAGAACCACCGGGAACAGGATCTGCGTCGGCATGCGGACCACCCATTTCGCCATGCGCACGACACCCAGGCCCACCAGGGCCATGAACAGCAGGCTGATGAACAGCAGGATGAAGACGCCGTAGACGAAGTCCGGCGCGTCGTCGAACAGCATGGGCCCCGGGTTCAGGCCGTGAATGACCAGCGCCCCCATGAGCACCGCCGTCGTCGTGTCGCCGGGGATGCCCAGGCTCATCATCGGCACCAGGGCCGGGCCGCAGACGGAATTGTTGCCGGCCTCGGCCCCGGCGACGCCTTCCAGGCTGCCGTTCCCGAACTCGCGCGGCTTCTTGGAAAACCGCTGGGCCAGGAAATAGCCGAGGAAGGCCGCCGGGCTGCCGCCCAGGCCGGGCAGGGCGCCCAGCAGCGTACCCCCGGCGCAGGACCGCAGATAGGTCGGCCAGTAGCGGATGTATTGCGACCAGGTGACCGGCGGGCCCATGTCGCCGACGGAAACGCCGGTCTTGGATTTATACGCCTCGACGCCCCGGATGATGATTTCCGGAATGGTGAACAGGCCGACCAGCAGGGTCAGGATGTGCATGCCCGCCTGGAAATCGGCGATGCCGAAGGTAAAGCGGCTGGAGCCGTGGATCGGGTCCTGACCGATCAGCGAGATCAGAAAGCCGAAGCAGGCGGCGATCATGCCCTTGAGGATCGAATCGCCCGAGACCCCGGCGATGATCGTGATGGCGAAGACGATCACCGCGAAGATTTCCGCCGCCCCGAAGTCGAGCGCGAATTCCGCGACCACAGGAAAGATCGCGAGGGCGAGGATGGTCGACAGGAGCCCCGCCGTGACCGAGGCGTAGAGCGCCATGTCCAGCGCCTGGCGGGCCTTGCCCTGGCGCGCCAGGGGATAGCCGTCGATCACCGTCGCGGCGGCGTTGGGGGTGCCGGGCGTGGCGATCATGATCGCCGTGACCGAGCCGCCGAAGATCGCCGTCACGTAGATGCCGAGCAGCAGGGCGATCGCCGAATAGGGGTCCATGAAGAAGGTCATGGGCAGGGCGATGACCACGGCCATGATGCCGGTCAGGCCCGGCGTCACGCCGACGAACATGCCCCAGACCACGCCGCCCAGGCAGGCCGCCAGGACGTGCCAATGCATGACGTTGGGCAGGCTTTGCAGCAGGGCGTCGAAATCGATCATGCGACGCCTCCCGATTGCAGGGCGGGCCGGACAGACGCTTCGAGCCAGCCCATGATGCCCCAGAGCGGCGGCGGGAACAGGATGCTCGCCATTTTCTCGAAGAAATACCAAAGCGCCAGCGGCAGCAGGATCGCGACCGGTGCGATCACGGTGGGCCGCCGTTCGCCGAAATATCCCATCGTCGCGGCGACACAGATCGCCGCCGCCAGGGTCAGGCCGACCAGGAAGATCGCGGCGACGAACCCGGCGCAGATCAGGGCCGTGCCGCCGGCCAGCATCCAATCCGCGCGGGGCGCCCATCCTTCGGCCGGCGTCTTGATCCAGGCGGCCAGGCTCTTGACCAGATAAAGGGCGCTGAACCCGGACAGCAGAAGCAGGACCAGCTTGGGCAGGAAGTCGGGGGAGTTGACCGTGCCCGCGAACTTGGCCGGGACATAGACGGCGGCGGGCACGATCAAGAAATAGCCGATCAGACCGAACGCCAGGCAGGCCGCCGCCATGGCGACGTCGCCGCGCAAGGTCGGGGTTTCCAGGTGAACCGGGCCGCCGTCCGTCGTCGTCGGGGAGGCTTCGGCCGCCGGAGCCTCGGCTGCCGGAGGGAGGGAAGACGATGCGTTGAGTTCTGCGCGCGCCACGGGGGGTCTCCATCACCGGCCGCGGCGGCGGTGCCGACGGCGATGAGGGAATTGTTGCGCATTTCGTTTATATAGGAAAAATATTAAATTTCTATCGTATGGATAGGGTATTCCTATGAACTTCACCCAACTGCGTTCGTTCCATGCCGTCGCCCGCTGCGGCAGCTTTACCCAGGCGGCCCGGGATTTGCGGGTTTCTCAGCCGACCGTGACCGAACAGGTCCGGGAATTGGAGGCCACGCACGGTATTCAGGTTTTCAACCGGGCGCAGCGAAAGGTCCGTCTGACCGCGGTCGGCCGGTCCCTCTATGAAATCACGCAGCGCCTGTTCGGCATCGTCTCGGAAACCGATCAGTTCCTGCACGTGGCCGGCAATCACGGGGCCGGGCATTTGCGGATATCGTCTGTCCTGCCGTTTTTCATCGTCGGCATGCTGACGGCCTTCCGCCAGCGCTATCCCGAAATCAAGGTGACCGTGTCCGCCGGAAACTCGGCGCGTACGTTGAGCAGCCTGCTGGCCTATGAGACGGATATCGGGGTGCTGTCCGACCATACGCCCGACCATCGCCTGTTCACCCGCATCCATGACAGTCACGCCATCGTCGCCTTCGTCAGCCACGATCACCCCTGGGCCGGGCGTGCGGGGATCAGGCTGGGTGATCTCGACGGACAGCCGATGGTGTTGCGCGAGTCCGGGTCGAACACGCGGCGGGTTTTCGAAACGGCGGTCGTCGGGGCGGGCGTTGCCCCCAAGGTGGTGTTGGAGATCGAAAGCGGCGAGGCGATCCGCGAAGCCGTCGTCGCCGGCCACGGTATCGGCGTCTATGGCGAGAAGTCGTTGCCGCAGGACGACCGGATCAAGGTCTTGCCGATCATCGATACGGATATTCGCCTGAACCGCTATCTCGCCTGTTTGAACGAACGCCGCCACGAACTTCTGGTCGATGCCTTTTTCGACGTGGCGGGCGAATTGGTCTGAGGTGGACCGGGCCCTTCCGTCCGCCGCCGTCCCTTACTTGGCGTCGACCGGCGGGCGCGACGGCAGAATGACGCTGACCTTGGTGCCGCGGCCGACCTGACTGTCGATTTTCAATTCGCCGCCGTGCGCTTCCGCCAGGGCCTTGGCGATGCTGAGCCCCAGGCCCGTGCCCAATTGGGCGATATGCGGATCGGAATGCAACTGCTGGAACGGTTCGATGACATGTTCCAGCTTTTCGTCGGGAATCCCCTTGCCGGTGTCCGATACTTCCAGAATGTGCCGGCCGCCGCTTTCATGGGCGGCGAGGGTCACCAGGCCGCCCGGCGGCGTGAACTTCACGGCGTTGAACAGCAAATTCAAGACGACCTGCTTGATCGCCCGTTCGTCGGCGTTCAACGGCGAAAGGTCCTCGGGCGCCTTGATGTCGAAATAGATCTGGTTGCAGTCGATGGCGCCGGTGACCACGCGCATGCAGTCCTCGAACACGTTGCCGATATCGATGTCCTCGCGCGCCAGGGTGCTGCGCCCGGCTTCGATCTTCGACAGGTCCAGAATGTCGTCGACCAGGGATAGCAGGTGACGGCTGGAATGCATGATGTCGTCGGCGTACTCGTGGTACTTGTCCGACCCAAGCGGGCCGAAGTACTGCCGGGTGATCATTTCCGAAAAACCGATGATGGCGTTCAGCGGCGTACGCAGCTCGTGGCTCATTGAGGCGAGAAAGTTGGATTTGGTCTTGCTCGCCTGTTCGGCCTCCATCTTCGCCGAATAAAGGTTTTCCAGGACCAGGTTGTATTGCCGGGCGATGTCGCCGATATCCGAATTGGGTTCGACCGGGATCGGCCGGGAATAGTCGCCGGTCAGGCGCTGGAACTCCATGGACCTAAGGATGTCCAACTGTTCCGTCGATTGGGCATGTTCGCTGACGTTCAGTCCGATGCGTTCGGCCTCGGGCGAGACCCGCAGGGGGACGAAGCGATTGATGATCGAGAGCAGGATGTAGCTGCCGCCGAAGGCCCAGACCATGGCGGTCAGAACGCCGGTGCCCTGCGCCAGGAACTGGCCCCAACGGTCCAGCCCGGTGCCCAGCTTCGCCGGATCGCCCAGGAAGGCGATGGCCATGGTGCCCCAAATTCCGGCGACGCCGTGCACGGGGAAGGCATAGACGACGTCGTCGATCTTCAGGCGGTCGAGCATCTGAGAGGCGAGCACGCAAAGCCCGCCGCCGACGACGCCGAGCAGGACCGCCCCCGGGGTCGAGACGCAATGGGCCGCCGGGGTAATCGCGACCAAGCCCGCCAGCGCCCCGTTCAACATGGTCGGCACGTCAAGGCGTTTCTGAACGATGGGGCCCAGCAGCATCGCGCCCAAGCCGCCGAAGGCGCCGGCGATGACCGTATTGAGGACGATATGCGGGACGTTGTCCGTGGCGGCCAGGGTGCTGCCGCCGTTGAAGCCGATCCAGCCGACCCAGATGATGAACACGCCGAGGGCCGCCAGAGGCAGGGAATGGCTGCGGAACGGTGTGCCCGATCCGTCGAAGCGCCCGGTCCGTGGGCCGATGATCAGAACGGCGGCGAGACTGACCCAGCCGGCGACGGAGTGGACCACCGTGCCGCCCGCGAAATCGACGAATCCGATATTCGCCAGCCATCCCGGATCGCCACCGAAGGCCCCGCCCCAGGCCCAATGCCCGAACAGGGGATAGATCGGCAGGGCGACCACGAAACTGATC
>NZRL01000077.1 GCA_002696205.1 Rhodospirillaceae bacterium
ACGCTTTGCGGCGACAACGACCACACCCCCGGCGCCATCGACCGCCGCCGCAAACTGTGGGAAATGACCGACGGCTGGCATTGCTCGATTCTGGGAACCTGCCTGACCTTGTCGGACCTTCGGGCCCTTGCACGAAAGTTGCCGCTGACCATCAAGCGGGGCTTTCCCGTAGACTATCAACTGCACGGGTTCTTCGTGAAGGAGGCGGACCGCGCCAGCAAGGCGTCGAAAATGCTGAACAAGCTGCTCGACCGCAAACATGCCCAGGCGATCCGTCGCCTGCGCGGCTTCAAGGAGGCGGCGGAACTGGAGACCGCCTGGACCGAGGCGCTCGACGCCGGTGATATTCCCGGCCCCTATTGGGCGATCCTCAGCCATCCGGCCGCAACCACGGAATTGTCGGAACGCATGTTCGCCGACGTGCACATGCTGTCGCATCTGGTCGGCGCGTCGAACCGGGGCGACATCCGTCGGCTCAAGGAACTGGAAGAAGAGGCGGCGGGCCTGCGGGAAAAGATGGCCAAGCAGCAGAACCATCACCGCCAGCGCATGGACGAAAAGGAAAAGCAGATCGCCGACCTGCGCGACGAGATCCACCACGATCCCAGCCGCGCGATCCAGGTCGCCGGGACGATCGACCGCGACCCGGACGGCGCCTGCGTTTCGATTCCGGCGCTGCAGGGCGAATTGCGCCATTTGGAATACCGCGCGTCGCAGGCCGACGACACGATCCGTGGGCAGAAAAGCCGGATCGACGAATTGAGCCGCCTGGTCGACAACCTGCTCGATGAAAATCGCTCCCTGGAAACCGCCCTGGTTCGCGAGCGCGACGGGGACGATGGCTGCGGGGCGGACGGCTGCGATACCTCCTGCCCGTTCGATTTGAACGGGCGTTGCCTGCTGTACGTCGGTGGCCGCCAACAGACGGTGCATCGGCTGCGTTCCCTGGTCGAAGCCTGGAACGGTCAATTCATCCATCATGACGGCGGGCTGGAGAAATCCATCAACGAATTGGCCGGCGCCGTGGTGAAGGCAGACGCGGTGGTCTTCCCCACCGATTGCGTCAGCCACGACGCGGCCTTGCAGGTTAAACGCCTGTGCCGTCAGACCATGAAGCCCTTCGTTCCGCTGCGCTCGTCGGGCGTCGCTTCCTTCGTCGCCGGCCTGCGCAACGGGCTGGACAGCATCGAACATGTAGGCGAGGCCGACTGACACGATGACCCACGTCCGCATTCCGGTCCCGGCCTCGGAAGCCAAGTTCGCCGACCTGCCGTTCGGCGAACAACTCATGATCTGGGCGATGCGCCTTTGGGCCCGCACGGACACCGCAAAACCGCAGGTCCATTCCTTGCTCCGCAAGGGCTTCGCCCTGGCCGGGATCGAACATGCCCATGGCGCCTTCGACAGCCTCATGACCTTGCTAACGACCGCGACGACACGCCCCATCGACATTCGCTGCGCGACCTGTGGGACCGTCAGCGACGACGAACAACGGCTCCTCGGCGCCCTCGCCGATCATCAAAATCCGGGCTCGGGCCTTCCCGGCGACACGGCGGCGGAGAGCTTCCTTTCGGTCTGGCTGCCGCCGGCGGCCCGGCGCCTGGCGCGCGAGCCCATCGGCGACCTGGCGCGGGAGTTGGCGCGGATGGGTCTGATGATCCGCCTGCGGCGCCGGGAGCGTGGACCCGATACGACCTCCGGCCCCGACCCAGGCCGAACGATCTCCGCGGTGACGATCCACTGATCACCCGCCCCAATCTTCAGACGAATTGAGACCCAGGCCCGCGATCGCGGGCCGAACCGCGACAGAAAGACACCAAACCTCAAGGAGAGAAGAATGAAACGCATCGCAACCCTGTTGACCGTCGCCGGCGCGATGGCGGTGGCCGTTCTGCGACCGCTGCCCGCGAACGCCGCCGATCCGGCCAAGGTCGTGGAAACCTATGCCGACATCGCCCATGCGATGTACGAGGATTCGCTGTTCGCCGCCGAGAACCTTCAGGCCGCGATCGCCTGGATGGTCGCCAAGCCGACCCAGGCAAACATGATCCGCGCCCGCGCCGCATGGATCGCCGCGCGCCAGCCCTACCAGCAGACGGAAGGCTACCGTTTCGGCAACCCGGCCGTCGACGATTGGGAAGGCAAGGTCAATGCCTGGCCGCTGGACGAGGGCCTGATCGATTACGTCGACGCCTCCTACGGCACGGAATCGGCGGACAATCCCTTTTTCACCGCCAACGTCATCGCCAACCCGAACCTGAAGATCGGCGGAAAATCCATCGACGCCGCCAAGATCACCCCGGCTTTGATCTCCGAGAAGCTCCAGGAAGTCGACGGGATCGAAGCCAACGTCGCCGCCGGTTACCACGCCATCGAATTCCTGCTCTGGGGCCAGGACCTGAACGGCACCGGACCGGGTGCCGGCAACCGCCCGGTCACCGACTACGACGTCAAGAATTGCACCAACGGCAATTGCGACCGCCGGGCGCAGTACCTGACGGCTGCAACGGAACTGCTGATCTCCGATCTGAAAGACGCCGTCGCCATGTGGTCCAAGGGCGGCGAGGCCCGCAATGCCGTGACCGCCGACCCCGCCAAGGGCGTCGGCGCCATCGTCACCGGTCTGGGCAGCCTGTCCTACGGCGAGTTGGCGGGTGAACGGACCAAGCTGGGCCTGATGCTGCACGACCCTGAGGAAGAGCATGATTGCTTCGCCGACAATACGCACAACTCCCACTACTTCGATCAGGTCGGCATGATCTCGATCTACACCGGCCGCTACGCCCGGATCGACGGCTCGGTCGTTTCCGGCCCGTCGCTGGCCGATCTGGTCCAGGCCAAGGATTCCGCCCTGGCCGGCAAGATCCAGAAGGCCATGGAAACGACCCTGGCCCGCATGCAGGTCATGAAGGACCTGGCCGATCGCCGGGTCATGGCCTACGACCAGATGATCGGCGAAGGCAATGTCGCCGGGAACAAGATCGTCCAGGACGTGGTCGATGGTCTGGTCACTCAGGCCAAGGCCATCGAAAGCGCCATGGCGCCCCTGGGCCTGTCCGGTGTGAACTTCGAAGGATCGGACAGCCTTGACAATCCTTCTGCTGTGTTCAAATAGCAGGGGGGAGGACGGGTCGGCGGCGACCGCGCACCACCGGTCGCCGCCGCCTGCCCACCTTCGGGGTTTGCCCCGCCCAAGGCTCGACGCCGAGCCTTCATCATCAGAACGACCGCCTTCGACCGCCGATAAGGATACCCGCCTGACATGTTACCGGCCGCCCGTTGGGCCCGCGTTGCCGCCGTGGTGGTTTTGACCGCCGGCGCCACCGCTGCGCCCACGCTGCGGGTCGGAGGGGCGGATGCGAAGACGTCCGATGCGGCCCGCGCCGCCCGGGTCGTTCAACCGACGACGGACTTTTCCCGCGCCGAAGCCTTCGAGGCCATGCAGGGCGGGGCCGCGACCTCGACCAAGATGGTCAACGCCGACGCCTTTTCCCATTTCGCCGCCAATATGCCGCTCGCCCGCGAGATCGACTTCAAGGTCGGCAACGGCTTCTTTCGCCGGCTCTGGGTTTCGGCGCCCGCCTCGACCCGATCCAGCGACGGCCTGGGACCGCTGTTCAACGCGCGGTCCTGCCAGCGTTGCCATCTGAAAGACGGGCGCGGCCATCCGCCCAAGGCCAATTGGCCCGACGACAGCGCCGTGTCCATGTTCCTGCGCCTGTCGATCCCGCCCCAGACCGAAGCGGAACGCAAGGCGCTGGCCGACCATCGCCTATCCGTGGTGCCCGAGCCGGCATACGGCGTGCAGCTTCAGGATTTCGCGATCCAGGGCATCGCCCCGGAAGGCCGCATGCACATCACCTATTCCGAGGAAACAGTCACGCTCGCCGACGGCACGGCGGTGTCTTTGCGCCGCCCGGTTTATAAGATCACCGATCTGGGCTATGGCCCATTGCATCCCCAGGTCATGACCTCACCTCGCGTCGCCAACCCGATGATCGGGCTCGGCCTGTTGGAAATGATCGACGAGGCCGACATCCGGTCGGGCGCCGATCCCGACGACCGCGACGGCGACGGAATTTCCGGGCGCGTGCAAATGACCTGGGACCGGGAGGCCGGCCGGGCCGTTCTCGGGCGGTTCGGCTGGAAAGCGGGCGAGCCGACGGTGCGCCAGCAATCGGCCCATGCCTTTTCCGGCGATATCGGCATCTCGACCCCGCCCGCGCCCGCCCATTGGGGCGACTGCACCGCCGCGCAGACGGCCTGCCGTACCGCGCCCGACGGCGGCACGACGCCCGACGCCGCCAATCCCACCGCCGACGGCATGGAAGCATCGGAGAAGGTGCTTTCCCTGGTCACCTTCTATGCGCAGAACCTCGCCGTGCCCCAGCGCCGGGACGTCGATGCCCCCCAGGTCCTGGCCGGGAAGAAGGCGTTCTATGAAAGCGGCTGCACGTCCTGTCACCGGCCCAAATTCGTGACCCGGCGCGACCCGGCGCAGAAGGAAAAATCGTTCCAACTGATCTGGCCCTATTCCGACATGCTGCTGCACGATATGGGCGAGGGCCTGGCCGACCACCGCCCCGAAGGCCTGGCCGACGGCCGCGAATGGCGAACCCCGCCGCTTTGGGGGATCGGCCTTACGAAAACCGTCAACGGCCATACCTTCTTTCTGCACGACGGACGGGCCCGCAATCTGCTGGAGGCCATCCTGTGGCACGGCGGAGAAGCTGCCGCCGCCCGCGATACCGTTAAAACCATGACGACAAAGGACAGGGAGGCGCTGCTCGCCTTTCTGAATTCCCTATGATCAAAGCATTGAAACGCCTGTTGCCGATCTTTCTGCTGACCGCTGCGACAGCTTTGCCTGCCGGGGCCTCACAGGCCGACGGCATCGATTACGCCGCCGCCAACGCGGCCATCGTCCAGGACCACCTGCTGCCCCGCTATCATGACTTCACGACCACGACGGCCGATCTCATGACGGCGGCGCAGAAGCTTTGCCCCGATGTTGGGGCGACGGAGTTGGAGGCCGTGCGCAGGGCCTTTCACACGGCACTCGATGCCTGGCAGACGGTCGAACATATCCGCCAGGGCCCACCGGCGGCGACGGATGCCCATATCCGCGTCAAGTTCTGGCCGGATCGCAAAAGCATCGTCGACAAGCATCTGACACGGCTGATGAAAAACAAGAATCCGGACATTCTGACGCCGAAGATCTATGGCCATGTATCGATCGCCGTGCAGGGTTTTCCGGCCATGGAGCGCCTGCTGTTCGCCGAGGACGCGGCCGCCCGGTTGAAACAAACCGATACGCCGGTCAAACCCTGTGCCGTCGTCGGCGCCATCGCGGCGAATCTGCACGCCATCGCCGGCGACCTGGAAAAACGCTGGACCGACGACGCGGCGGCAGGGCGCAAGGCCAAGCGGGTGACCACGGACCTGTTCAATGACCTCGCGACGGGCCTGGGTGCCGTCGCCGAGTTGAAATTGGGCGCGCCGCTGGGGGCCGAAGGCCACAAGCCGCGCCCGCGCCGGGCGGAAAACTGGAGGAGCGGCCGGGCCCTGCGCAACGTCGTCGACAATCTGGTGGCGCTCAAGGACCTTTACGACGGTCTGGCCGCCGTCCCCGGCGCCGGGTTGGCCGGATCGCCCGAGGGCGATTTCGTCGCCGGGCAGTTCGATCAGGTCATCAAGACCGCCAAATCCATGGGCCCGTCGATCACCGACGTCCTCGCCGAAGACAAGGGGCCGCTGCGGCTCAAATCCTTGAAGGGCAGCATCCTCGATTTGCGCGAAATCGTCGTGCAGTACGTCGCCGGATCGCTGGACCTGGTTCTCGGTTTCAACGCATTGGACGGAGATTGATCCCATGGACCTGACACGCCGCCATCTGCTGACCCTGACCGCCGGCGGGATCGTCGGATTAACGGCCCTGCCTTTCACCCCGGCCTTCGGCGCTTCGCCCGGAACGGCCGCCCGTTACCTGGGCGTGCGCCGCCTGGGCGACGGCAGGGTCCGGCCCTATTCCTTCGCCGCCTGCGCCGCCGATGCCGACGGGCGCATCCTGCGCGAGGTTCCCCTCCCCGCCCGCGGCCACGGCTTCGCCCGGCATCCGTCAGGCCGGGTCGGCGTCGCCATGGCCCGGCGTCCGGGCACCTTCGCCGTCGCCTTCGAGTTGGAGGGCGACGTTCCGCCGGTAACGTTCCACACGCCCAAGGATCGGCATTTTCAAGGGCACGGCGTGTTCGAGCCCGAAGGCCGATATCTGTTCGCCACGGAAAACGACTTCGAGGGCGAACGCGGCTGCCTCGGCATCTATGACAGCGCCGACGGATACAAGCGCGTCGGTGAAGTACCGAGCCATGGCGTCGGCTGCCATGAATTGGTGCTGATGCCGGACGGCAAGACCCTGGCCGTCGCCAACGGCGGCATCCTGACCCATCCGGCGAGCGGACGGGCCAAGCTGAACATTCCGACCATGGCCCCGAGCCTGGCCTATGTGGACCTGGCGTCCGGCGAATTGATGGACAAGGCGGAATACACAGCAGGCCGCAAAAGCAAACTGAGCATCCGGCATTTGGCCGCAACGCCCGACGGGCGGATCGTCTTCGCCTGTCAGGACCAGGGCGACACGGCGGACGGCCTGGACCTCGTCGCCATGCATCGGCCCGGTTCGGGCGGTCTGGAGGAATGGCCGGCGCCCGAGGGCCTGACCCAGGGGCTTGCCGGGTATTGCGGGTCCGTCGCCGTCAACACTGCCGGAACCCTCGCCGCCGTCAGCGCGCCGCGCGGCAACCGGGTTCTGTTCTGGGACACGACGACCGGAAAATTCGCCGCCACGCTGCGCCTGACCGACGGTTGCGGCATCGCGCCGGGGCCGGACGCGGACAGCTTCGTGCTGACCAGCGGCCTGGGGGCCTTCATGGTCGGCGGGCCAGAGGGGGCGGAAATGCATCGCCCGTCGCGCCACGCCGCCGCCCCCTGGGACAATCACCTGGTCCGCCTGGGCGCCTAACCGACGACATGCAGGTCAGGACGCCAAGGCGGTCATCAGGAAACGCGGGTCAGGCGTCGGCGCCTTCGTCGGCGTAGCCTTTGCTCTGGTCGCTGTCGTAGAATCCGGCGGTATTCTTGAAAATGTTTGGCTTGCGATAGATCGCGAGGAAGATCGTTCCTTCGTCGCTATAGGTCTGGTGGAAAGACCCCGGCTTGCGCCAAACAAATTCGCCCGCGCGGCAGATGCCGTCGTGGTCGTAGAACGAGCCTTCCAACACGAAAGACTGTTCGATTTCCGGATGCTTGTGCATCGGCAGGGTGGCCCCCGGCTCCCATTTCAGGAGACAGGTCATCTCACCCTTTTCCTTGTCCTCGTACAGGACCTTGATCTGAATGCCCTCGAATTGGCTGGGCTGCCAATCCATGTTCTTGGGGTCCACGTAGATGGACCCGTTCTTCGTCGGTTCGACTTTCGGCGCTTTCGTTGCCATGTCCCATTGCCTCCAAAAAGTTTCCTTATAGGAAACAATTTAGAGACGGCCATTTTGGCTGTAAAGGGAGAAAATTCACCCCCTTATACAATTAGGATATTAATACACTGTTTTTATTATATTTTTTTGTCGATTCAGCGAGGACATTCACGGCCAAGGAAACTCAACGGGGTTTCCCAGAGGAACCCGTTAGTTTCCCACCAGGCCCTCTACCCGCGCCGCCCGGGTGAATAGACGACCACCAGGGCCTTGGCTTCGCCGCTGACGGCCTCGCCCCGATGGCGCAGGGTCGAATCGAAATAGACGCTGTCGCCCGGCTCCAGGATCAATTCCTCGCCGTCGAGAAAGAACCGCACCCGGCCGCTGATGATGAAGATGAATTCCTCGCCTTCGTGTTCGAATTGGATTTCCGTGCCGAGCCGTTCCGGAAAAGTGAACAGGAACGGATCCATATGCTTATGCGGCAGGCGATGGGCGAGGCTCTTGTAATCGTATCCGAAGGACGTTCCGCCGCGCACAACCGTATGACGCTCTTCGGCGCGGACCACGCAATACCGCTTGCCCGAGAACGCCGGCCGGGCGCCTTCATCGCCCTCGTTGAACAACTCGGCGATTTCCGTGTCCAACGCGCTGCAGATTTTCGCCAGCGACCCGATCGGCGGCGTCTTTTTCGAGTTTTCGATCTTGGATAGGTAGCTTTTGGTGAACCCGGTCTGATCGGCGAGGTCCTCCAGGGTCATCTTGCGCGATTTCCTGATCTGGCGAAGCTTCAGGCCGATCTGCGGTTCGGTCGGTTCACTTTGTTGCATCGTAGGACCTTCGTTGGTTCCGGTTCGCCTGCCAGGCGATATGATACTCCATGATACGGGCGGTTTCCTGGGCTGCGTCCTCGCCCAGGCAGCGGGCCAGCAAATGCAGCGTCGTATCGATCGCCAGCGTCACGCCGCCGCCCGTCACGACCTTGCCGCCATCGACCACCAGGGCCTCGACCGCGTCGATCTCCGGGTGGGTCTCCGCCAGGAGATCGATGGGCCGCTTCTCTCCGGGGCTGACGTTCGTCTTGGTCGTCGCTTTTTGCCCGTCGAGCAAACCCGCCGCCGCGACGATCATGCCACCGGTGCAGATACCGGCCACGGTCGCCTCGCCCGCAAACCGGCGGAGGAACTCGGCGACCGCCGGATCGACACTTTGCCCCGGCCAGCCGGGTCCGCCTGAAACGAGGAGATAGTCCATCGGCGGGCAATCGTCGAACCCGTGATCGGCGAGTACTGTCAATCCGTTTGTCAGGACGACGGGCCCGGCCTGCTTGGCGACCGTGAACATGGTGATCTCGGGACAGACGCGGCGCGCCATCGACAGCGTACCGAAGGTGCCCCCCAGGTCGACGGGTTCGACGTCGTCATAAACGAAAATACCGAACCTCAATCCCGCCGTCATATGATCCCCGTTAGCCGTTGCCTCGCCTGCGGGACGACCTTGACGCCCCACCGGTATTTGCAAAAAAATTTCCCTTTCGTCAACTTTTCAATTTTGGGGTGAATAGACGGAATGCCGCAGCGCAATAAATTTCGAGCCTCAGGATTGTTTACAACTAATTGTTTTTGTTATTTTAATTTTCTTTTCATCCGCCCCTCTTCCCAGATTTGCGAATATCATGCTGCCCTGCAGCAAATTCTGTATTGAAAAAAGTTTCCCATCAGGATACTTTTTGGTCAACGTCCAGGGGCCGCAATCGCGTTAACGGCGGCGCAACGGCCACAACCGGACGGCAAGCAGGGAGGCGAAGAAGACATTCGGACGCCCGGCGGATCAGGACAAC
>NZRL01000078.1 GCA_002696205.1 Rhodospirillaceae bacterium
CAGCGTCCGGTACTGGGCCGGATAGCGGACACGGATATCGATTTCATCGTCGGAATCGTCGGGCCGGTATTCGCCGACCTTGATTCCGGTCGAAACGGTCTGAACCATGCGTCCAATCAGCTGCACGTTGGCGCCGAACTTGAGCGCCTGGGCGCGGTCGACCTGGATTTCCCAATCGATGCCCGGCAACTGACGGCCGTCCTCGACATTGATCATACCGCCGACCGCGTCGATGCCTTCCAGCATCCGGGCCACCGCGCCGGGCAGCAAGGAGGGATCGCGCGCCGTCAGTTCGACGTTCACGGGCTTGCCGACGGGCGGGCCTTTTTCCTGCTTGCGGCGATCGACGTGGATGCCGGCGAGGTCATGGGTGCGTTTCTCGACATCGGTCAGGATTTCGTCCGCCGTGCGCCGCGTCGTCCAATCGGCGAATTCCAGGGTGATGGTGCCGATGATGTCCTCGGCTTCCTTGCTTTCGCGGTTCTGACCGGTGCGGGTGTAGATGCTCTTGAACTCGTGCATGTCGAGGATACGGGCCTCGACCTCGCGCATCAGACCGTCTTTTTCCCAGGCCGACAGGTTGCCCCGGGCGCGGACCTGAAGCTGCGCCAGTTCCGGTTCCACATCGGGGAAGAATTCCACCCCCTTGCCGAAATGCGCATAGGTAACCTGCACCCCGATCAGCAGCAGGACCGATCCCAAAAGAACCTTGCCCGGATGGCTCAGCGCCCCGCCCAGCACCTTGAGATACCCGCCCGTCAGGCCGCGCACCTCGCCCAGGTCGGACGATCCGCCGTCGTCGTCTTCGACGGCGGCCAGCCGTTTGGCCGTCTCGGCATCTCCGGCGCCGCCGGCCCGCCCGAAGGTCGCCCCCAGGGTCGGCACGAAGATCAACGCCATCACCAGGGACGCCGCCAAGGTCATCAACAAGGTCAGCGGCAGGAATTTCATGAACTCGCCGACCATCCCGGGCCAGAACAGAAGCGGCAGAAAAGCCGCCAAGGTCGTCGCCGTCGAAGCGGTGATCGGCCAGGCCATACGCTTGGCGGCCAGACCGTAAGCCAGCCGGGGCGGCGCGCCTTCGGTCATTTTACGGTCGGCGTATTCGGTCACCACGATGGCGCCGTCGACCAGCATGCCGACCGCCAGGATCAGCGAGAACAGGACGACGATGTTGACCGTCAATCCCATCGCCGACAGGCAGAGAATGGCGGCCAGGAACGATCCCGGAATGGCCAACCCGACCAACCCGGCCGAACGCAGGCCGAGCGCCGCGACGATCACCACCATGACCAGCAGGATGGCGCTGGTGACATTGTTCTGCAGGTCCAGCAGCATGATGCGGATCTGCGTCGATTTGTCCTGGATGAAATTGACGCCGACGCTGCGCCGGACCTGATCCGGCCAGGCTGCCTGTTCATGGGCGACGACCTTGCGGACGTTCTCGATGGTGTCGATGATGTTCTCGCCCGTGCGCTTGACGACTTCCAGCACGATGGCCTTTTCGCCGTGGATGCGGGCGAAGCCTTCCGGGTCCTTGAACCCGCGGCGGACCTCGCCGACGTCGCCGAAGGTGACGACGGCATCGCCGTTCGAGGCGACCGGCATGGTGACGATGTCGGACAGGGTTTCGAACAGGCCCGGCACCTTCAACGAGAACCGGCCCTTGCCCGTGTCCTGGGCACCCGCGGCGACCAGCTTGTTCGACGCCTCGACCAGTTGCACCGTATCGACGGGCGACAGGTTGTAGCTTTCCAGTTTCACCGGATCGATGAGGATTTCCAGAAGCTCTTCGCGGTCGCCGGCGATGGTCACCGACAGGACCGAGGACAGGCTTTCGATATCGTCGCGCAGATCGCGCGCCAGCTTCAGCAGCAGGCGTTCGGGCACGTCGCCGGATAGCGTCACCGCGACCACCGGGAACAGCGAGAAATTGACTTCGTGCACGGCCGGCTCTTCCGTGTCCAACGGCAATTCCGGTTTCGCCAGATCGACCTTCTCGCGGACGTCGGTCAGCGCCTTGTCGGCATCGAACCCGGCCTCGAATTCCAAAGTCACGTTGGCGCCGCCTTCGTAACCGGAGGCCGTGATCTCCTTGACCCCGTCGATCCCGCGCATTTCCTTTTCCATGGGCCGGATCAGCAAACGTTCGGCGTCTTCCGGTGAAATCCCTTCGTGGGTCATCGAGACGTAGATGATCGGGATATTGATGTCCGGGTCGGCTTCCTTGGGGATTTCCACATAGGCGACCGCCCCGGCGATCAGGATCAACGCCAAGGTCAGAAGAACCGTCCGGGAATGCCCCAGGGCCGCATCGATCAATGCGTTCATGATGCCGCGCCACGCTCCCCTGCGGTTTGCGGTTGTTCCTCGACCGGTTGGACAAGCTGTCCTTCGGAAACGAATTCCTGGCCGACGGTGATCAAGGTGACCGTATCGGGCAGCCCGCCGAGCCAGATGCCGTCGGGCGTATGGGCGATGATCCGCACGGTGCGGAACCGCACCCGGTTGTCCGCATCAACGAATTTGACGCCGATGGCGCCGTCGTCGTTCAGCGTCAGGACCGCCGCCGACACCTTATGCGCCTTCTCGCGCCCGGCCTGGAACAGCACCTGCATGGTCTGGCCGTCGCGCAGGACATGCTCCGGATTGTCGACCCAGGCGTCGACACGGAATGTCCGGGTCGCCTCGTCGGCGCGCTGCGCGATATACCGGATGGCGCCGCTGAAATCCCGGCCTTCGACCGTCCGGGCGACGGCGGCATCGCCCGGTTTCAGATGCCCGACATCCCGTTCCGAGACCTGGGCGACGACGCGGATCGGATCGGGATTGATCATCACGACAATCTTGTCGCCGGATTTCAAATAGTCGCCGACCCCGACCGGCAACGTTTCCAGATAGCCGTCGACGGGCGCGCGCACCGTGGTCCGCTCGATATCCAGCTTGATCTCGGCCAGGGTCGCCTTGGCCTCCTCCAGTTCGGATTCCTCTTGCGCCAGCTTGACCTCGGACTGAAAGCCCTTGGTGCTGAGCTTGCGCGCGGCATCGAAGCCCTTGCGCTCATAGGCGACGCGGGCCTCGGCCTCGCGCAGTTTGGCCTGCCGGTCGTCCATGGCGAGTTTCAGGATCACGGCCCCTTTTTCCAGCCATGCGCCTTTGGACGCGGCGATCTCGACGATCCGGCCGGAGGTCTCGGCCGTCACTTCGGCATCGAAAATCACGTCGGTCCGCCCGGTGACGTTGATCTCGCGAATGCGGTCGCTGGCTTCCATGCGGCGCACGCGCACCATGGGCAGGCTCTTCTCCGCTTGTCCGGCGCCGGCCCCCGATCCGCTCCCGGACGGCTGGGCCTTGGCGGCCGCGTCGGCCTTCACGGCGGCCGGCTGGGCGTCGCTGAATCCGTAATACCGTTTGGCCTGCTCCAAATCGCCGGACAGAATCCAAACCACCGCCCCGATGCCGAGCACCGCCGCCGCGATATAGGACGGCTTGAGGAATCGTTTCATCCGCTGATCTCTCCTAATCGGCCGCGTCGGCTTCTTCGCCGATCAGCCGCGACCGGTTTTCGGCGATGTAGTCCGCCACGGCTTCATAAAACGCGAGGCCCATGCCCCGCACGAACAGGCGGCCCTCCGGCACGCCTTCGGGATCCAGGGTCTTCAGGAACTCCGCCCGATCCCGGTAATAGGCCAGATAATCGTCATAGACCGCGCGGAGATGGGCTGGGTCCATGAATTCGGCAAAGAACATCAGGAACGTCGTGTCTGACCGGATCTTGTCCGGAGCCGGCAGCTTGGCGAGGGCTGCGTTAAAGGCACGCTGGCCGGCCTCCGTAATTCGGTAGGTCTTCTTGTCCCGTTTGTCGGAATGGCTGTTCTCCGGCACCTCGATCACCGAGACCAGGCCTTCGTCGGCCAATTTGGCCAGAGCCGGATAGATCGACCCATAGCCCACGTCCTGGAAATGGGCGAAGGGTCCCTCCTCGAACATCTTGCGAATTTCGTAGCCGGTGGCGTCGCCCATCACCAAAACGCCCAGGCAAAGCGTCTTTGCATCCATACCCGTCGCGGGCACCCATGCGCCCGTCCTCGTTTCCTTGAATTTGGGTCGGAAATTATATGCAAATTTATAATATATCAAGCCGATATATTAAATAACTTCGGCCAGCCTCGCCGCGCTTGCCGATCAATCAGCTCAGGGCATCGGCCCAAGGCCGATTCTTGACGAACCGTTCGACCAGCCAATCGATGAACGCACGGACTTTGGGCGCCTGATGGCGGCCCGGCGGGTAGACGGCGAAGACGGATCGATCCTCTTCCGTCTCGTACTCCTGCAACACGGGGACAAGGCGCCCTTCGCGCAGGGCCTCCCAGGTCAGGAACTGGGCCGCACGGATCAGGCCGACGCCGGCCAACGCCGCGTCATAGAGCAGCGAAGCGTCGTTGACCACCAGGGAGCCGTTCACGTCGAGGATGCGCGGGCCGTCCACGCCCTTGAATTCCCAGCGGTTGATCGTCGTCTCGAAACTGACGCGGAGGCAATTGTGCCGGGCCAAATCGTCCGGCGTCTTCGGTACGCCGTGGCGTTCGAAATAGGCGGGCGCCCCCGCGACCACGCGTTTGACCGGGGCCAGGCGGCGGGCGATCAGCGACGAATCCGTCAATGTGCCGATCCGCAGGCCCACGTCCACGCCGTCGCCGACCAGATCGACCATGCTGTCGGAATTCGTGAACTGGACCTGCAATTCGGGATAGGCCTCGATGAATTCATGGAGATGGGGGATCACCGCGTAGCGCCCGAAGGCCGTCGACGAATTGACCTTGAGCACGCCGCGCGGTTCGGCATGCAATTCGCGCACGGCCAGTTCGGCGGCCTCGATTTCCTCCAGGATGGTGACCGCCCGCTCGTAATAAGTCCGGCCTTCCTCGGTCAGGCTGATCGACCGGGTGGTGCGGTTCAACAACCGCGCACCCAACCGGTCTTCCAAGCGCCCGACCAGCTTGCTGACCGCCGACGGCGTGATGCCCAAATCCCGCGCGGCGGCGGAAAACCCGCCGCCTTCAACGGCGCGGACGAAGACCGCCATTTCACTATCCCGGTCCATCGCGACCAAAAATCTCCATTTAGTGAATTAATTTCATAAATCATAGTCCACTCGCCCGGATTATCAATGAAAATCAGCTTCTATATGGTCCCTCCCAACGAACGGCGCCGAGGCGCCCACATGAACCGGTGCCGAGGCACCGGCGAGAGATCAAGGATCAGAGCCATGCCGATGACACCTTTCGAACTTGGGAATGCGATCCCCCAC
Organism: Rhodospirillaceae bacterium; assembly: GCA_002696205.1. GTDB lineage: Bacteria > Pseudomonadota > Alphaproteobacteria > Rhodospirillales > Casp-alpha2 > UBA1479. The sequence continues at coordinate 5,312 of NZRL01000078.1, forward strand.
TATGAAATCGAAGCCGGCGTTCGCCGGGGCCGTCAGATGCGCGCCGAAGCGGTGCGCGACCTGGCGAACCGTATCTTCTTCCACGGACCTTCGGAAACGGCCAAACGGCCGGCCCACCATCACGGGGCGGGCGCCAACTAGGCCACCCTCCCCCTTTATGCCGCCCGGCTGTCGGCGGCGCCTCGACGGGTTACCCCCCACCGTTCCGACGGCCCCCCTGTTCGGAACATCGGGGCAAACGACGCCAACTCCCTACCAGATAGGCAGACTTGAAAGGGCGATCCCGGTTATGGGATCGCCCTTCTTTTCCTCGGGCCGCGCGCCGGCGGGCCTCTTTCTTTTTTGCCCGCGGCACCGCACACTTCGAACCATGAACATGCAACGCCAAACCCCCGCCGCCCGATGACCTTCGAGCAACTGGCCATCGTCGGTCTGATCACCCTTGCCTTCGGCCTCTTCATCTGGGACCGATGGCGTTACGACGTCGTCGCCTTCACGACCCTGCTGGCCGCCGTCGTCCTGGGACTGGTGCCGACGGACACGGCCTTTGACGGGTTCGGTCACCCGGCAACGATTACCGTCGCGGCGATCCTGGTGCTCAGCCATACCCTCGCACGTACGGGGGCGTCGGAAATGCTGGCCCGCTTGATCGAACGGTCGGCCGTCGGAATGACCCGCCATATCGCCGTGTTGTCCGGTCTGGGCGCGCTGATGTCGTCGATGATGAACAACGTGGCGGCGCTCGGCCTGCTGATGCCGGCAGCGATCCAGACGTCCCTGAAGACGAAATATCACGCCGGGGCCGTGCTGATGCCGCTCTCGTTCGCGACGATCCTGGGCGGCCTGATCACCCTGCTCGGCACACCGCCCAACATCATCATCGCGGCATTTCGCGGCGACGCCGTCGGCAGCGATTTCACCATGTTCGACTTCACACCCGTGGGCATTCTGGTGACCGGCGCCGGAGTCATATTCCTGGCCGTTTTCGCACGCTTCCTGATCCCCGCCGAACGGCAGACGCAGGACGCCGCCGGCAACCACATGGACATCGACAAGTTCGTCACGGAAGCCACCGTGGTCAAGGAAACGGACGCCGTCGGCATGACCCGGGACGATGTTATCGCCCTGGCCACCGAGTGCGACGTGCTGATCGTCCGCGTGTTCCGCCGGGGCCGGCGGCTGAAGCAACTACCCAGCGGCGACGGGTTGAAAGCCGGGGACAGGCTGTTGCTGGAAGCCAGCGCCGAAGGTCTGGACCGCCTGACAACGGAAATGAACCTGAAGGTCGGCACCATGAAGGACGCCAAGATGGAGCGCATGCTGGCCGAGGACATGGATCTGGTGGAAGCCGTCGTCCGCCCGGATTCCCGCATGGTCGGGCGCGAAATCGTCGGCCTGCGCCTGCGTGCCCGCTACGACGCCGATATCCTGGCCGTCTCCCGCCAGGGCCGTGCCTTTCGCGGCCGCATGGGCAAGTTCCGGTTCCGCCCCGGCGACCTGGTGCTGTTCTACGGCCCGCGCGACGCCATGCCGGATATGATCGCGCGCTTGGGCTGCCTGATCCTGGAACAGCGCACCCAGTTCGGCGAAAGCAGCCGCCGCCAGGCCCAAATGTCGATCGCCGTGTTCGCCGCCGCCGTGGCGCTGGCGACCGTCGGCGCCGTGCCCATCGCCGTGGCCCTGGGCATCGCCGCCGTGGCCATGGTCGTCCTTGGGCTGTTGCCCATGCGGGAAATCTACGATGGGATCGATTGGCCCGTGGTCGTGCTGATCGGCGCCCTGATCCCGGTCGGCGACGCCTTCGAATCGACGGGGACCACGGGGCTCATCGCCCAGGCGATCCTCGACAGTCCGTTGCCCATCAGCCCCATCGCCGTGCTGACGTTATTGATGGTCGTGACAATGGCGCTGTCGGCGGCGCTGAACAATGCCGCGACGGCGGTGATCATGGGTCCCGTGGCGCTGACCCTGGCGCAGCGGCTGGACATCAATCCGGACCCCATGCTGATGGGCGTCGCCGTCGCCGCCAGTTGCGCCTTCGTCACGCCGATCGGGCATCAGAACAACGCCCTCGTCATGGGCCCCGGCGGCTATGCCTTTGGTGACTATTGGCGTCTCGGCCTGCCGCTGTCGATGGTGGTGCTGATCGTCGCCGTACCGGCGATCCTGTTGTTCTGGCCGCTCTAAGCCCCGCCGACCGGTTACCGTCCCTGAGCATATCGATCCAGGCGCTGTTCCAGCGTGCCGGAATGCAGTTCCAGAAGATGGTTGTCGTCATCGTAGAAATAGATCGATTGGCCCTCGCCTTCGACCCGTGACCGGGGCGACAGAACCTCCAGCCCAAGGTCGCGGATGGCTTGCTCTGCCCGCGGCAGGTCGGCGTCCGAGACCTTGAAGGCGATATGGTTGTAGCTGCGCTCGCGGACCGGATCGCCTTCCATGACCGCGATCCAGGCGTCGCCGACCATGAAGAACCGTTCGCGCGATAGCGAAAACGTCTCCTCACCGCTGTCGTAGACCTGCCTGCCGCCCAGAACCTGCATGACGATCTGCGTCATACGCTCGAGGTTTCGGACGATAAATGTGATGTGGCTCAATCCCTGGGCCATATCCGCCTCCCATCCAATACAGCATCAAGAAACCGGGATCTTGAGGCGAAAAAAGGGCGATCAGCGCCTAGGGCCGAATGAAATGCAGCCCGCTGAACGTCTCGCGCCATTCACGGACTTCCGCCGCCATGCCGTCCGGGTCGTTGGCGTTCAGCGCACGGGCGATCAGGTTCGCCAGCCTGGGCATGTCGTCCACGGTCATGCCGCGGCGGACCAATTCGGGCGTGCCGATACGCAGGCCGTTGATATCGCCCGCCACCCGTTCGATGGGCAGGCCGATGCCGCAGGCGAGGAAGCCCGCCCGCCGCAGTTTCTTGGCCGCCGCCTGGCCGCCGCCCCAAGGCGCCGCCAGAACGGCGAATTGATGCGAAGAAGTGAACCCGCGCTCCTCGGCGAACAGGCCGATGCCTTCGGCCTGCAGGGACTGTGCCAAAGCCTTTGCCGTCGCCGCCATCTCCTTGGCATAGGCCGCGCCGAATTCCCGCCAATCCAGCAGCGAGATCGCCAGCGCCGCCGACTTGGCGGCGTCGAAGTTGGCGGTCATGCCGGGGAAGGCGATGACGTCCAGGCTTTCCGCGATTTCCGGATCGTTGGTGACGATCAGGCCGCCCGCCGGTCCGCCCAGGCTCTTGTAGGTGCTCATCGTCATCAGATGTGCTCCCTGGGCCAGCGGGTCGGGCCAGACTTCGCCCGCCACGATGCCGCAGAGATGCGCCGCGTCGAACAGCACCTTGGCACCGACCGTGTCGGCGATGGCCCGGATCTCGGCGACCGGATGGGGAAACAGGTTGAGACTGCCGCCGATGGTGATCAGTTTCGGGCGCACCTTGCGCACCAGACTTTCCATGGCGTCCAGGTCGACCGTATAGCCCGACGGATCGACGGGCGCCGCATGGCTCCGCAGCTCGAACAAACCCGCGCAGCCCGCCGCATGATGCGTCACGTGGCCACCGATTTCCGGCGACGGCACGACGATGCGGTCACCCGGGACGCAGGTCGCCATGAAGGCGTAAAGATTGGCGATTGCGCCCGAAGGCACGCGGATTTCCGCGAAATCGGCGCGGAAGGTCTCGGCCGCCAGTTCGGCGGCGATGACCTCGATCTCCTCGATCGCCTCCAGGCCCATTTCGTACTTGTCGCCGGGGTATCCCAGCGACGGGCGCGAGCCCAGGCCGGCGGCCAGCGCCGCCTCGGCCTTCGGGTTCATGACGTTGGTCGCCGGATTGAGGTTGAAGCATTCGCGGTCATGAATATCCAAATTGCG
>NZRL01000079.1 GCA_002696205.1 Rhodospirillaceae bacterium
CCTGCGGGCTCCGGCCATGCTGTTGGGCCATTCGCTCGGCGGTGCGGCGGTCCTGGTCGCGGCGGGCAAGGTGCCCGAGGCCAAGGCCGTCATCACCATTGGCGCCCCCGCCGACCCGGGCCATGTCGCCCATCATTTCCAGGGTTCGATCGATGAGATCGAAGCCAAGGGCGAGGCCGAGGTCCTGCTGGTCGGCCGTCCGTTCCGGATCAAGAAGCAGTTCCTGGACGATATCCAGGATCAGAACATGCAGGCCGCCATCGGTGGCCTGAAGAAGGCGCTGCTGATCTTTCATTCGCCGGTCGACGCGACCGTGGGCATAGACAACGCGCAGCGCATTTACGAAGCCGCCAAGCACCCCAAAAGCTTCGTCTCGCTGGACGACGCCGATCACTTGCTGAGCCGCAAGGAAGATGCCGAGTATGTCGCGGGCGTCATCGCCGCCTGGGCGCGGCGATATGTCTGCGCGGGCGAGGCCGAGACGGCACACAGCACGCCCAATATGGCGCCGACGGCAGAGCCCGGCACCGTGGTCGTCGAGGAAACAGGGCAGGGCAAGTTCCAGAACGCGGTCTCGGTGGGCGGACGGCACGTCCTGCTGGCGGACGAACCGCCCGACGTCGGCGGCACGGATACGGGCCCTGGCCCCTACGATTTCCTGCTGACGGCACTGGGGGCCTGCACGGCGATGACGATCCGCATGTACGCGGATTTCAAGAAACTGCCGTTGGACAAGGTCCGGGTGATCCTGAAACACGACAAGGTTCATGCCGAGGATTGTGCCGATTGTGAAACGAAGACCGGAAAGCTGGACCGGATCGTTCGCGACCTGCATTTCGAAGGCGATCTGACGGACGAACAGAAACAGCGGCTCCTGGAAATCGCCGACAAATGTCCGGTCCACAAGACCATCCATTCGGAGATCGTAGAAGAAAGCCATCTGGTCTAAGCTGGCCGCAAACTGAAACGAACCACGCATAGGGGGAGGACCCACACCATGATGCCCGACAAATTGATCCCGACGACCCTGGTCGGCAGCTACCCGCAACCGGCCTGGCTGGTCGACAAGGAAAAGATGCTGGGATCGGCGCCGCCGCGCGTGCGCATGAAGGACGTCTGGAAGGTCACGCCGGACGAATTGGAGGAAGCCCAGGACGACGCGACCCTGACCGCCATCCATGATCAGGAACGGGCCGGGATCGATATCCTGTCCGACGGTGAAGTCCGCCGGGAAAGCTACTTCAACCGCTTCGCCAACGCCTTGGAAGGGATCGACATCGACAATCCGGCGATGGTCCCCAACCGCCGCGGCGTCGAGGTTCCCGTGCCGCGGGTCAGCGGCGCCATCAAACGGACGATCCCCGTCCAGGTCCATGACGTGGAATACCTGCGCGCCCATACGACGAAGCCGATCAAGATCACGATCCCCGGTGCCTTCACCATGGCGAAGCTGGCCAAGGACGAATACTACAACGACACGACGGCCCTGATTTCCGCCTATGCGACGGCATTGAACGAAGAAATCCGCGATCTCAAGGCCGCCGGCGCCGACGTCATTCAGATCGACGAGCCCTACATGCAGGCCAATCCGGAAGAGGCCGAAAAATACGGCGTCGACGCGATCAATCAGGCGCTCGACGGCATCGACGGGCCGACGGTCGTGCACCTTTGCTTCGGCTATGCCTACGTGGTGAAGGACAAGCCCGAAGGCTATTCCTTTCTGCCGCAGTTGGACGCCTGCAACGCACAAACCATTTCCATCGAAGCGGCGCAGCCCCATCTGGACCCGGCGATCCTGGAAAAACTGCCGTCCAAGAAGATCATGTTCGGCGTGCTCAGCCTGGGGTCGGAAGAGGTCGAAACCCCCGAACAGATCGCCCAAAGCCTGCGCGGTGCCTTGAACCATATTTCGCCGGACCGTCTGATCGCGGCCCCCGATTGCGGCATGAAGTACCTGCCGCGCGAGGTCGCCTTCGGAAAACTGAAGGCCATGGTTGACGGTGCGGAGATTGTTCGCAGAGAACTTTGAGCGAGCTATGGTCCGGGGCGCAATGGTTCTGGCCTGACCGCATAAGTGGCGGTTTTTCGACCCGTATAATTAGGACTGCTTGAATTCAGGTTTTGGCATTGATTTTGCTTAACTTCGTAACTCGCAATGACGCCCGTTTACTGGGGAGAAATCTTGATGCTGCGCCTAAGCAATTTGTCTATCGCTAAAAAACTACTGCTCATCATTCCACTTGTTATCGGTGGCAGTGCCGTCCTCGTCGGTTCCAGCCTCCTGGGGCTGCGAAGCAATCTTTACGATGCGCGTCTTGAACAAACCCGAGCGGTGGTCGAGGTCGCGTTGTCATTTGTCTCCCAATATGGCGACCGCGCCGCCCTGGGGCAAATGAGCGAAGAGGAAGCGAAGGAAGCGGCTAAAACCGCGATCGGTTCACTGCGGTATGCGGGCGGCGAGTACTTTTGGGTCAATGACATGAATGCGGTCATGGTCATGCATCCGATCAAGCCAAAACTGAACGGCAAGGATCTGATGGAGTTCAAAGATCCAAACGGCGTTCAGTTGTTTAAGGAAATGGTCGCCAAGGTGAAATCGAGCGGGGCGGGGGAAGTCGCCTATCACTGGCCGAAGCCGGGTTTTGAGAAGCCGGTGGCGAAAATTTCCTATGTAGCAGGCTATAAGCCCTGGGGATGGGTCATCGGATCCGGTGTCTATTTGGATAGCGTCGAAGCCGTCTTTCTTAGCGGAGTGACGAAACACTCGATCGAAGCCTTGATTATCACGGGCTTGGTCATCCTTGCGTTGGTCTTGATCTCGCGCGGCATTTCTCAGCCGATCGGGGCAATGACGGGCGCGATGATCAAACTGGCCGGCGGCGACAATCAGACGCAAATTCCGGGCCTTGGGCGCGGCGATGAAATCGGCTCGATGGCCGATGCGGTACAGGTGTTCAAGGACAATGCCATTGAGGTCGAACGCATGACCCGCCAGCGGGACGCCGATCAGCGGCGGACCCAGCGGAACTTGAAGAACGAACTGATTGCCCTGAACAATGCCCTTGAGGCAGAAGTCACGGCGGCTGTTAGCATGGTCGTCGGCCGTTCGGACGCGATGCAGACCTCGGCCGGCACCATGGCCTCGACGGCGGACCGCAGCAACGAACAGGCGTTGGCCGTGACCGCGGCCGCGGAAGAAGCCGCCGCCAACGTTCAGACCGTTGCCTCGGCGGCCGAGGAATTGTCGTCGTCGATCCAGGAAATCTCGCGTCAGGTATCGCAGGCTTCGGGCATCGCTACCGACGCCATGACCCAGGCGGATCAGTCCAGCGAGCAGATCCGGGGTCTGGCCGAGGTTGCCCAGTCGATCGGCGAGGTCGTGAATCTGATCAACGATATCGCCGAGCAGACCAACCTGCTGGCCCTCAACGCGACCATCGAGGCCGCCCGCGCCGGCGAGGCCGGAAAGGGTTTTGCCGTGGTTGCCGCCGAGGTCAAGAACCTGGCCAACCAGACGGCCAAGGCGACCGAACAGATCGGCAGCCAGGTACAGGGTATCCAGGACGCCACGCAGGACGCGGTCAAGGTTAACCAGAGCATTTCGGAGATCATCAACAAGATCAACGAGATCACCGCCAATGTCGCCTCGGCCGTCGAGGAACAGGGGGCGGCGACGCAGGAGATCGCCCGCAACGTCGAACAGGCGGCCAGCGGGACATCCGAGGTCTCCGGAACCATGACCCTGGTCAGTCAGGCCGTGCAGGAAACCCAGACGGCGGCCCAGGAACAGGTATCGGCCGCGCAATCGGTCAAGGAAACGGTCGAAGCCATGAACGCCCAGATCGTCAATATCCTGGAAAAGAGCCAGGATCCGGAGCTTTCCCGGCGCCATACCGTGAACCTGGCGGTAAAGGTCGAGATCGGGGGCGTTACCAAGGACTGCCTGATGAACTCGGTGGCCCGCAGCGGCGCCGCCGTTCTGGATCGGGCGATCGGTGGTGATGCAGGGGATATGTTCTCCATCACCATGCCCAATGTGGGGCAGATCGGCGGCCGGATCATCGCCGTGTCGGATGGGGCGACCCATGTCCTGTTCGACATGGACGACGATCAGGATGCGGCGCTTGGACGCTTCATCGGTGACCGGGCGGGACACGCGGCCTGAACCGGGCCGTGTCGTCACCGCGCTTCGGGTGAAAATGGATCGAAAAATCGAATATCATTCATAAAAAGAATTCGATTTTTCATCTGTTTGGTTGGGAGTATTGATTGCCTTACCGGCATCGGGCCGGTACCCGCGCCGGCGACAACCCGGCGTATGCAAAGGCGAAACTGATGTTCTCTCGCACCAAACCGTCGACCGCCGCCGCCAAACCGGCTGCGAAACCCGCTTCTCCCGCCAAGCCGGCCGTCAAAGCCGCGCCCGCGAAGAAGAAGTAGCGTCCGGTTTCCGGCCGCCGCACCCGGTGGTCGCGTGAACGACTGAATGACGAAGGCCGCCGGCATCCCGCCCGGCGGCCTTTTTCGTTATTTGCGGCGTGGGTCCCGATGCGCCGGGATCAGCTGCCGGGTATCCAGCCCCAATAGCGGCCAGACGCCCCGATCGCGGCGGTGATCAGGCCGAGCGCCAGGTTGGTCGCGACGATCCGCCGGATGGTGTTGAGGCTGGCCGCGCCGGTCGGCCAATCCTCGCCCGCCACCGCCTTGCGAAACGCCTGATAGGGCGCGAAGAACAGGTAGATGTAGAGCCCATTCATGATCCAGCCGAGGCCGTGCATCCAATGGACATGGATCGGCGCGCCGGCGAAGCCGCCGTATTGTTCGGCGATCAGCGCATATCCCGTGGCCGGCAGCAGCAGCACCGCGCCCCAGACCCAAAGGAAGAACCGCCCGAACACCCGGTCCCAGAGCTTCAGGCGTTCGGGTGGCGGCGCGATGCCGCCGACGGCGGGACGCAGGATCAGATAGGCGAAAAACATGCCGCCGACCCAGATCAGGGCGGCGAGGGCGTGCAAACCGGTGGCGAGGGGGCTGATCATCGCAGGTGCGCCGCCTTATTGCGCCGTCGCGGCATTTGTCAGGGTGTCGAGTACGCCGGTCATCGTCGTAATCACCTTTTCAACCTCGTTGCCGTGGCGTTTGGCCATCCACTTGGGCTCGTTATAGGCGATCCAGCTTCCCTTGTCGTCCCGCCAGGCCAGCACCTTGAGCGGCAGGTCGATCGCCATGCTCGGCGTTGCCTGCATCAACGGCGTGCCCATCTTGGGATTGCCGAAAATCAGGACTTCCGTTTCCGGCATTTCCGCGCCGCCCTTGGCCGCGCCCGCCGCATGGTCGATGCGGGCGAAGACGGTGATGCCCTTGGATGTCAGGATCTTATCCAGACGGTCCAGGGTTTCTTTCGGGCTGTGGGGGCTGGGTTTGACGATCAGGCCCTCGGCTGCCATGGCCGGACCTCCCTTGATGATGGCGGCGAACAGAAGGGCGAGGATAAAGCAATGGCGGTGGATTGCACGCATGGGAATCTCCTTCCGGTACTTGAATGCAGGCGGAGGAAGTCTAAAGCCGGATGGATGGCGGCTGCATACACAGGTACGTGAGCCGAAGGGGTTATTGAAATTCCCGGGCCGGGAACATCCGCCCGCTTTCCACCCCGGCGTCGGTTTGCCGTCCGTCCGGCGGATCGTCCAGGCTGAGCAGTACCCCGGCCAGGTCCTCGGCCGCCTCGACGATGACGTGCACGACCTTGCCGGCGCGCTGCACCTCGCCCGCGACGCCCAACAGGCGCGATCCCAGGACCGGGCGGCGGAAGGCCTCGAAGACATGCGGCCAGACGATCAGATTGGCCGTCGCCGTTTCGTCCTCGACGGTCAGGAAGATCACCCCCTTGGCCGTGCCCGGGCGTTGGCGCGCGGTGACCAGGCCGGCGATGCGGATGCGCTTGCCATGGGCCAGGGCCTCGGCGGTGCTGCAAGGGTGATAGCCCCGCGCCGCCAGCTTGGGCCGCAGGATTTGGGCCGGATGGGCCTTCAGCGACAGGCGCAGAGACCGGTAATCGTCGGCGACCTCTTCCCCCGGCGACATCAGCGGCAGCAGGGGTGGGGGCGCGTCTTCCGGGGGCTCGGTCGACAGATCGCCGGACCTGCCTCCGTTGCCGCCGCCCGTGGCGAACAGCGGCGCCGGGGGCGCATCGCTGAGCCCCTTTACGGCCCAGAGCGCCGGTCTTCGGTCCAGGTTCATGGATTGGAAGGTGTCAGCGCGGGCGAGTTTCTCCAGCACCGCCCGGCCGACGGCGGCGCGGCGCATGATTGCCGCCGGATCGCCGTAGCCGTTGCCCCGGTGCAGGACCAGGCGCTGCATGTCCTCTTCCCGCAGGCCCTTCACCTGGCGAAACCCTAAGCGCAGCGCCGGTTCCGTGGCCGGGCCGGGCTCCAGGGTGCAGTCCCAATCGCTGCGGTTCACGTCGACGGGGCGCAGGATCACGCCGTGTTCCTGGGCGTCGCGGACGATCTGTGCCGGGGCGTAGAAGCCCATGGGCTGACTGTTCAACAAGGCACAGGCGAAGGCCGCCGGATAATGGCGTTTCAGCCAGGACGAGACATAGACAATCAGGGCGAAACTGGCGGCATGGGATTCCGGGAAACCGTAATCGGCGAAGCCTTCGATCTGGCGGAAACAGCGCACCGCGAAATCCGCGTCGTAGCCGCGCGCCCGCATGCCCGCCAAAAACTTCTCGCGGAAGGCATGGATGGTGCCCGCATTGCGGAAGGTCGCCATGGCCCGGCGCAGGCCGTCGGCCTCGGCCGGGGTGAAACCGGCGGCGACGATGGCGATCTTCATGGCCTGTTCCTGGAACAGCGGAACGCCGAGTGTCTTACCCAGCACGTCGCGCAGTTCCTGCGACGGGAAATCGACACTTTCCAGGCCATCGCGGCGGCGCAGGTAGGGATGCACCATGTCGCCCTGGATCGGTCCGGGACGGACGATCGCGACCTCGATCACCAGATCGTAGAAATTCCGCGGTCTCAGGCGCGGCAGCATGCTCATCTGGGCGCGGCTTTCGACCTGGAACACGCCGACGCTGTCGCCTTCGCAGAGCATGTCGTAGACGGCGGGATCCTCCGGCGGCACGGTCGGCAGGGTGACCGCGCGGCCGTGGAACGATTTGACCAGGGCGAAGGCCTTCTGCACGCAGGTCAGCATGCCGAGCGCCAGGATATCGACCTTCAGGATTCCCAGCGCATCCAGGTCGTTCTTGTCCCATTCGATGACTGTGCGGTCGGCCATCGCCGCGTTATGGATCGGCACCATGCGGTCGAGCCGCCCGCGCGTCATCACCATGCCCCCGGAATGCTGGCTCAGATGGCGCGGAAAACCACGGATGTCGCGGGTCAGGTCGAGAACGCGGCGGACCATGGCATCGTCCGGGTCCAGACCATGGTCGCGGAACCGGTCGCGGGGAAGCTCCTCGTCCAGGGACAGCCGCCACAGCACGCTTTGCAGGGCGCGGATGGTGTCCTCGGCCAGGCCCAGCGCCTTGCCGACGTCGCGCACCGCGCCCTTGGATCGATAGGTGATGACCGTGCCGGTCATCGCCGCCCGGTCGCGGCCGTAGGTGTCGTAGAGGTACTGGATGACCTCCTCGCGCCGCCCGTTCTCGAAATCGACATCGATATCGGGCGGCTCGCCCCGTTCGGCGGAAATGAACCGCTCGAACAGCAGATCCAGGCGCGCCGGGTCCACGGCGGTTATTCCCAGGGCGTAACAAACCGCGGAATTGGCCGCCGATCCGCGCCCCTGACACAAAATCCCCCGGTCCCGGGCGAACCGCACGATGTCGTGGACGGTCAGGAAGTAGGGGGCGAAATTCAGCTCGCCGATCAGGCTCAGTTCATGGGCGATCTGGGCCCGCACTTTTTCAGGGATGCCGCCGGGATAACGGCCCTCGGCCCCGACCCAGGTCAGGCGGTCCAGTTCGTCCTGCGGCGCCACGCCCTCGGGCACGCTGTCGACGGGATAGTCGTAGCGCAGATCGTCCAGGGAAAACCGGCAGGCCTTGGCGATCTCGACCGTTCGCGCGAGGGCTTCGGGATAGGCCGCGAACAGCCGCGCCATTTCGGCGGGCGGCTTCAGGTGACGCTCGGCGTTGGGCTGCAATCGCCGCCCGGCCTCGAACAGGGTGCAGCCGTGGCGGATGCAGGTCAGCACGTCCTGCAACATGCGCCGTCCGGGCCCGTGCATCAGCACGTCGCCCACCGCCACCAGGGGCGTGCCGCATTGTTCGGCGAGGGCCGCCAGCCTGGCCAGCCTGGCACCGTCGCCGCCGTCCATCCGGACCCGTCCGGCGAGGTAAACAGACGATTCGCCTTCGTTCTTAAGTTTGCCCAGCAGGTCTTTGAAATATCGACTTATTCTGTCCGGCGGAAGAGCGATGAATATCTGCCCCCGGCCGGCCTGGAAATCGTCCGACAGCAGGTCCGCCGGGCGGAGTTCGCAATCGCCTTTCGCCGTCCGCCGCTTGCCCAGGGTCAGCAACTGCATGAGCCGCCCCCAGGCGTCCCGGTCGGTGGGATAGCAGAGCAGGGAGGTACCCTCGGCCAGATCCAGGCGCACCGACGGAATGAATCGCAGGCCATGTTCCTTGGCCGCCAGATGGCCGCGCACCAGGCCCGAGACGCCGTTCCGGTCGGCGATGGCGAGGGCGTGCAGACCGAGTGCCGCCGCCTGCAGCACCAGTTCCTCGGGATGCGAGGCCCCTTCGAGGAAGCTGAAGTTGCTCATCGCCTGCAGTTCGGCATAGGCCGGCGGGGGCGGGGTCTTGGCCGTTGTCATGGAAACAACCCGTGCAGGAACCATTTCGGGGCCTGGCCGGGGCGCGGGCGGTTGGCCGGGGTGGCTTGGTCGTCGCGCGCCGCATCGGCGGGAAAGCCGCCGGTGCGGTACAGCCAGAACCGCGCGCCGCCGTCGTCCTCGACCCGGTAATAATCGCGGGTTTCCAGGCCGTCGGCCCCGCCCGCCGGGCCGCCGTCGGGGCTTAGGTGCCGCCACCATTCGGGGGCGATGCGCTCCGGTCCCTCGGCGTCGACGATGCGGTGCTGACGGCGGCGCCAGCGAAAGGCCGCGGGCGGCCCCAGGGGCGTGGGCGTCAGCACGTCGATCGGTTCAGGCTGCGGCAGCAGGTGGATTGGCCGGGGGGCTGTATCGGGCGCGGCTTCCGTTGTGGGGGGCGGGGGGCGGCGAACCGCCTGGCCCGGCACCGGCGGCCCCAGGGCCTGGGCGCGTTCCGGCAGGTGACTGTCGCGGGGGTGCAGGCCGGCCACGCCGCCGGGGCCCAGGCGGTTGGCCAGACGGTCGATCAGCCGCGCGAGGCCGCTGTCCGGGGCGGAGGATGCGGGGCCGTCGCCGTCCAGGGCCGCCTGATCCACCGCCAGGGGATCGACGGCGCGGGCGGCGAGCAGCGCCGTTTCGATGCCGAACCCGGGGTCCAGGCCATCCAGTTTGTCGCGGAACAGACGGGCCAGATGGGCCGCGTCGCGCATCGGCCGGGCGGTGCCGACGGCGGCGGCGACCGCCGTGCCGTCGACCCGGTAGAGCGTGAATTCCAACCGCCGGGCCCCTTTGCCGGCGCGGGCCAGGCGTTCCGTCAGCGCCGCCAACAGGCGCTCGAGGGCCTGGGCGATGTCGTCGGCGCGGCCGATCGGTTCGGGAAAGTTCAAACGGACCTGAAAGCGCGGCGGCGGGGCCAGCGGCGACAGCGGCTCGTCCCGGTCGCCCAGCGCCTGATCCAGGCGCAAACAGGGGCTCAACCCGAAACGCAGGGCCAGCGCCGCCCGCGACAGGGGATAAAGGTCGCCGATCCGACGCAGGCCCAGTCGCATCAGGGCTTCCGTCGTCTCCTCCGCCAGCCGCAATCCCGTCACCGGCAGATCCGCCAGGGCGTCTTTTTCCCGCCCGCCGTCGATCCGCCGCCAGGGAACGGTGTCGTTCGTCCCGAACCGCGCCAGGGCCCAGGCCGCCCCCGGCGTCGCCGCCAGGCCCGCCCGCGCCATGTATCCGGCGGCTTCCAGGCGATGGCAGAGATCGGCCAGCAGGGCATCCTCGCCGCCG
>NZRL01000080.1 GCA_002696205.1 Rhodospirillaceae bacterium
GGAAATGGCTGAACCGGTGCATGATGTTCCAATGGTGTTCAATCGGCCCAGGGTCCTTGCCGATCAGATAGTCGGCGAATTTCTCGATGGCGGTCTGCGCGGCCTCCAACTGGCCCCAGCTGCCGCATTCGCCCAGCCCGGTGATGCCCGTGTCGGTTTCGACCTCGACGAACAGGAACTTGTCGATCAGCTGGGATTTAACGCCGGTGATTTTCATTTTTGTCGTGCCCTTGGATGTTGCTTCGTGATTGGCGGATAATAGGGCACAACGGCGGGCGCGGTTCAACCGCGCCCGCATCGGATCGGGTGCAATCGGTCGGAAAAGTGTCTAGGGCGTCAGGAGGCGCACTTAATACATTGCGCCGCGTGGGGAACGGCTTCGATCCGCGCCGGCGCGATCTCGGCGCCGCAGGTCGCACACTCGCCGTAGGTCCCGTCCTCGATCCGCGACAGCGCGGTCTCGATCTGCGCGATTTCCGTCAACGCCGCATTGCCCAGGTCTTCCAGGACCTCGTCGCCTTCGTTCTCCGTGGCGCGTTCCTCGAAATCCTGGCTGTCCGGTTCGCGCAGCGTCTGGTCGATTTCCGTGACATCCTCTTTCAGCTCCGCCAAGCGGGCTTCCAGGATCGGCTTCATTTTTTCCCCAAGGTTCATGGACGTTCCCTTTCCAATTCGGACGGACGCGGGTCAGGCATCCGGCGTTTCGCAAACATAATCGATAACTTCCCCGCGCGCCGCCTTGAGCTATGTCAATAATCTGGGGGCATACCCTGCGCCGCGCAATGGCGGCGGCGGCTTCGGGCTTTCCTCGGGCCCTCGAATGCTCTAGGAAACCGGCCATGGAACGGTTTCTGGATTTCGATTTCGTCGCGGCGCAGCGTCTGCCCAATGTAGGGGATTCCCACCCGGCGGCCAGCCTGCACGGCCATACCTTCACCGGGCGGGTGCGCCTGGCCGGGGATGTGGACGCGGCGGCGGGCTGGCTGATCGACCCGGCGGACCTCAAGGCCGCCGTCGACGGCGTGCTGGCGGATATCGATCACCATTATCTCAACGAACTGCCGGACATGGAAAACCCATCGACCGAAACGATCTGCCGCTATCTGCGGGACCGCCTCGCGGCGCGCCTTGCCGGCCGGGTCGAAGTCGAGATTTGGGAAAATCCCACGGTCGGCTGCGCCACGGAGGCCCCCCGGCGATGACGTCCCCGACGCCCGAGATGACCATCTATCACGGCTTTTCCTTCGAAAGTGCCCGGCGTCTGCCGCGCCTGCCGGAAAGCCATATCTGTTCGCGCCTGCACGGCAATACCTTCCTGCTGCGCATCGCGGTGACCGGGCCGGTCCGCGAATCGGAAGGCTGGGTGATGGACTTTTCCGAGGTCGCCGCCGTGGTCGACCCCGTTCTGGCGCAAATCGACCACCAGTATCTGAACGAGGTCGAGGGCCTGGAAAATCCCACCACGGAAATGATCGCCATCTGGCTGTGGGAGCGGATTTCGACTCATCTTCAAGGGCTTAGCGAAATCGAGATTCGCGAAAACGCCACCACGGGCTGTATCTACCGGGGCGGCTGACGGCCCCGAAACCGCCCGCCCTGGGCCTGGGGGCGGGCTTTTGCTTGCCCGATTCATCCCTTTATAACAAAATCTTGGCCGACTGACGCGCCGGTTCGCTAGATGTCGGGTAATCCCCAATATCTGCGTATTTGGACCGCCGCGTGGGGGTTGGCCCGGGCCGAATGCCCGGACCGTCATGCGGCCAAGAGGAGACACCTTATGGAATTCCTGATCCTGCAGTCCCAGAAGGACCCGGATTTCTACATCATCACCGACGAGCGGAACGTCCACCGCGCGGTTCAGGAATACCGGGAAAACCAGCCGGGAGACGAACTGACCCCCATCGTCGAAGGACAAGGCGGTCCGGTCCTCGCGACCATCCCCAACCTTTCCGTCGTCAAAAGCTTCATCGACCTGATCGGCTACTTCGGCCATGCGGTCGAAGTGCCCCGCGCCTGGCCGACCCCGGCCGCCACGGACGACGCGGCGACGGGCTGAGGCCCCCGCCCGCTTCGGCGGGCAGCGTTCAAATCAATTCGAAACGTCAGCCGCGCCCGCGGTAGGGTGCA
Organism: Rhodospirillaceae bacterium; assembly: GCA_002696205.1. Taxonomy (GTDB): domain Bacteria; phylum Pseudomonadota; class Alphaproteobacteria; order Rhodospirillales; family Casp-alpha2; genus UBA1479. Next base: position 2,128 of record NZRL01000080.1, read on the forward strand.
ACGCCCTGATCGGGAATCCACAGGCCCTTGGGCGGCTCGCCCGTCTGGTGGAAGACGTCGATGGGGATGCCGCCGCGCGGATACCAGTATCCACCGATGCGCAGCCATTTCGGTTCCGCCGCCGCGTTGATCTTCTGCGCGATATCCAGGGTGCATTTCTCGTGAAAGCCCGCATGGTTGCGGAAACTGCCCAGGTAGAGCTTCAGCGACTTGCTTTCGACGATCATCGCGTCCGGCACGTAGTCGATCACCAGATGGGCGAAATCGGGCTGCCCCGTGACCGGGCAGACCGAGGTGAATTCGGGTGCCGTGAAGCGGATCAGATAGGGCGTGCCCGGATGCGGATTGGCAGCACACTCCAGCACCGCCGCCTCGGGGCTTTCCGGAAGGTCGGACGTCCCGCCCAGTTGCGTCAGCTGTTCTTCGTTCATCCGTCCGTTCCCTGTTCCAGGGCGGGAATGTCGCCCGCCGCTTCCCCAGCCGCGAAGGCCGCCTTGAAGTCGGCGAAGGTGCCCGCTTCGATGGCCGCGCGCATGCCGGCCATCAGTTCCTGATAATAGTGCAGATTGTGCCAGGTGAGCAGCGTGCCGCCCAGAATCTCCCGCGCCATCACCAGATGGTGAACATAGGCCCGGGAATAATTGCTGCAGGTATAGCAGCCGCAATCCGGGTCCAGCGGGCGCGGATCGTCCTTGTGCCGGGCGTTCCGCATGTTCAGGGTGCCGCGCCGGGTGAAGGCCTGATCCGTGCGCCCGGACCGGGTCGGCAGGACGCAGTCGAACATATCGACGCCGCGCTCGACCGCACCCACCAAGTCCGACGGCTTGCCGACGCCCATCAGATAGCGGGGCTTGTCCGCCGGCAGATGGCCGGTCGTCGCGTCCAGGGTGTCGAACATCGCTTCCTGCCCTTCGCCGACGGCAAGGCCGCCGATGGCGTAGCCGTCGAAGCCGATGCCCACCAGGGCTTTCGCCGATTCTTCGCGCAGGGTCGGATAAATGCCGCCCTGGACGATGCCGAACAGGCCGTATCCGGGGCGTTTTTCGAAGGCGTCGCGGCAACGCTGGGCCCAGCGCATGGACAGTTCCATGGATTTCCGCGCTTCGTCTTCGTCGACGCCGAAGGGCGTGCATTCGTCCAGCACCATGGTGATGTCGGCGTCCAGCGCGTTCTGGATGTCCATGGCGCTTTCCGGCGTCAGGGCGTATTCGCTGCCGTCGATGTGGGAGCGGAAGGTCACGCCTTCCTCGGTCAGTTTGCGCAGGTCCTTCAGCGACCAGATCTGAAAGCCGCCGGAATCCGTCAGGATCGGGCCGGGCCAGTTCATGAATTTGTGCAGACCGCCGAGGCGCCGCACCCGTTCGGCACCCGGGCGCAACATCAGGTGATAGGTATTGCCCAGCACGCATTGGGCGCCCGTTTCGGCGACGGCCTCGGGCGTCATCGCCTTGACGGTCGCCGCCGTGCCGACGGGCATGAAGGCCGGGGTTTCCATCGGCCCGTGCGCCGTGTCCAGCCGCCCGCGCCGGGCGCGGCCGTCGGTGGCGTGGAGATGAAATCGAAATTCGTTAGCGGACGTCATTCACCAACGGTCCTTGGCGCGTGCGCCGAGGATCGTTGGCAAGCGCGACCGCGCGCCGCGCCTCCTGGCGCGAAAGCCAAGGGCGCGGATGCGCCCGCCCGGCGATTGAGGGAATAAATAAACATAACGCGGCGGAATATGCGGCGCGGGGCGCGCGCACGCAAGCACCCATCCGCCCCGGTGGGGCCGGAGCGGATGGGGCCTGGTCATCCCTCAAGAGAGAGGAAGCCGGTTCAGGCGGCACGCAGGTGCTGCAGCATGTCGTCGATCGCGGTCTTCAGGCTATGGGCCTGGCTCGACAGGCTGCCGGCGGCCGATGAGACCTCGCCGGCGGCGCTGCCGGTGTCTTCCGACGCGCTGCGCACGGTGACGATGTTGGACTGCACCGTGTCCGTGTTGTTGGCGGCGTCCTGGCTGGACCGGGCGATTTCCCGGATCGCCGAGGATTGTTCCTCGACCGCGGCGGCGATGGCCTTGCTGACCTCGTTGATCTCGTCGATGGTTTCCGAGATGCCCTGAATTTCGTGGGCGGCATCCTCGGAGACGCTTTGCATCGTCGCGATTTCCTCGGCGATTTCCTGGGTCGCCCGGGCCGTCTGGGCGGCCAGGTTCTTGACCTCGCCTGCGACCACGGCGAAGCCCTTGCCCGCCTCGCCGGCGCGCGCCGCCTCGATGGTCGCGTTAAGCGCCAGCAGGTTGGTCTGTTCGGCGATGTCGTTGATCATTTCCATGACGTTGCCGATCTTGGCGGCGGCGTCCTTTAGGCGCACCATGGTCTTGTCCGTGTCGCGGGCCTTGCGGGACGCATCCTGGGCGACGTCGTGGGCGCGGCTGACCTGGGAGGAAACCTCGGCCATGCTGGCGGTCATTTCCTCGGTCGCGCTGGCGACGGTCTGCACGTTGCCGGTCGCCTGTTCGACGGCGGTTGCCGTGTCGGTCGATCGGGCCAGGGCCTGGGATGCCAGATCGGACAGGTTCTTCGAAATCGCCGACATGTTGCTGGCGTGGTCGTTGACCTGGGTCATGATGGGGCCGACCTGGTCCTCGAATTGCGCGGCCATGCTCAGCAGCAGGTTGCGCCGCTGTTCCTGGGCGGCGGCCTCCAGGCGTTCACGCTCCAGGCTCAATTCCTCGACCTTGGCCTTGGCGGCCTCGGCGGCGTCGACCGCTTCGGCGCTGTGGCGGAAGGCCGCGACCAGACGGAAGGTCAGCCACATCAGAACGATGGTTTCGACCACCACGACCACGGCGTGAAACACGACGCGCAGGAAGTCGGCGCCGTCCGGGAACACGGCGAAGGGCAGGGTGAAGTTGAGGACCAGGTGATGTGCCGCGACGGTCGCGGCGGCGACCAGAACGGTCTGCCAGCAGCAGAAGGCGGCGGTCATCGCCAGCACGGCGAAGAAATACATATGCACGTCGATCTGCCACGGATGTCCCGCGAACATGTAAAGGAGTGCTCCGACATTGATCATCGCGCCCGCGGCGATCAGAAACCGCGTCGCGGCGGCGGCCGGCTGGCTGCGCCAGGCGGCGGTCGAGGCCAGGGCGACGAAGGCGATGATGCCGGCGCCGGTCGCCAGATCGCCGCCGGTCCACCAATGGGCCAGGCCGGCGAGCGGCAGATGCGCCCAGGCGAACAGAACGAAGAAACGGGTCGAATTAACGCGGAGGTCCTGAAGGGCTTCCATGGGGTCGAATTCCTTTATGAAGGCGAGGTCGCGGCGGGCCGGGTCAGGCAGCCGCCGAGGGCGAGAGGATTGACGGTGAACAGGGCGCCCAATTCGTCGAGACGGGCGAGCACACGCGCATCGTCGGCGGCGACGACGGCGATGAACGGCCAAGCGCCTTCGCGGACGAGGCGGCCACCGGCATCGGCGACACGGCTCAGCACGTCCTGGCCCGAGTAGTTTGGCGGAAACACGACGCCGATCTGCGTCTGGTCCGGTTGCGGCCGCAGGGTCGCGGCGGCAAGCCACAGAATGCAGACGGAGACCAAGGCCGTCGCCGGAAGAAAATCTCGAATACCCATACGAACGGACGCCCCTTCGGGACGCAGGTCCCGATGCTTCAAATGATGCGGCTTCTTCCCCAAGAGGCGGGGAAATCTAAACATATAAATATTCGAATGTGTAGGCCCGCATAGGACTACATACGTCAGTATCGGGTGATCGGATCACCCGGCACCGTCGTTGCGGTGCAGCAGGCAGGCATCGCCGTAGGAATAGAACCGGTAACCGGTGTCCTTGGCGTGGGCATAGGCGGCCTGCATGGCATCCAGGCCGGCGAAGGCGGAGACCAGCATGAACAGGGTCGATCGCGGAAGGTGGAAATTGGTGACCATCAGATCGACCGCCTTGAAGCGGTATCCGGGGGTGATGAAGATATCGGTCTCGCCGCGGAACGGCTGAATACGGCCGTCGTCGTCGGCCGCCGATTCCAGCAGGCGCATGGCCGTCGAGCCGACGGCGACGATGCGCCCGCCGGCATCCCGTGCCTGATTGATGAACTGGGCGGCGCGTTCGCTGACCTCGCCCCATTCGGAATGCATGACGTGATGGCGGGTGTCGTCCTCGCGCACGGGCAGGAACGTCCCGGCCCCGACATGCAGGGTCAGGGACACCCGCTCGACCCCCCGGTCGTCCAGCGCGCCCAGCAGTTCCGGCGTGAAATGCAGGGATGCCGTGGGCGCCGCCACGGCGCCGTCGCGGGCGGCGAACAGGGTTTGGTAATCGTCCTTGTCGGCGTCGTCGCCGGTGGCCTCGCGTTTGATATAGGGCGGCAGCGGCATGACGCCGTATTGTTCCAGGGCGTCCTGCAGGTCCGGCCCGAACTTGTTGAAGCGCAGGACGACCTCGCCCATTTCGAGCTTGTCGATCACGTCGCAGGAAAACCCAGGGGCGAAGACGATATGGTCGCGGGGGCTGAGCTTGCGCGCCGGCCGGGCGAAGGCGCGCCAGGTGCCGTCCTCGTTCCATTTGTGCAGGGTGACCTCGACCTTGGGGCCGCCCTCGGGCGGGCCCGGGCGTGCGGCGTCGCCCCGCCGGCCGGTCAGGCGCGCCGGGATCACGCGGGTGTCGTTGACGACCATGACGTCACCCGGATTCAACAGGTCCGGCAGATCGCGCACGTATGCGTCGCGGTGGCCCGTGGGCAAGACTTCCAGCATGCGGGCGGCATCGCGCGGGCTGATCGGCTTTTGCGCGATCAGTTCGGGCGGCAGGTCGAAATCGAACAGGTCGGTCTTCATGAAAATTCCGGCGGGTCCGGTCCCTATACTCAGCGGGAAGGGAACCTAGGCGAAGCGGCGGCGAATGTCAGCGCCAATTGTCAGGCGGCACCGCAGGGGCTAACGTTGATGGAGCGAGGCTGGCTTGAACGGCCGTCAAACGACAAGGGGGTACCCATGATCCGACTGATTTTGGCACTTTTGATTCCGTGGTTCGTGTTCTTCACCATCGGCAAGCCCATCCAGGGCCTGATCTGTCTGGTCCTGCAATTGACCCTGATCGGCTGGATTCCGGCGGCGATCTGGGCCGTTTGGGCGCTCAACAACTACACCACGGACAAGAAGATCGCGCAGGCGGGCATGGGCGGCATGCCCGGCGGCGACGGCGGCGACAGCTAAACCGTCCGCTCTCTTCACTCTTTGCCATAATGTCGTCCGCGCGAATCAGGGCCGGGGGCCGAAGATGCCCCCCCGGCGGATTCGCCCCACATGCGCGGTTGCCGACGCCGTGAAGCGCCGGATGACCATGCGCAGGACGCGGCCCACCACGATGAACGTGGCCGCCGGCCAGACATAGGGTTCCCACCATTCGATGACGTGCGGTGCGCCGCCGAACAGGGCGATCTCCTCGCGCGTCGTCAGGATGCCGTAGACCGCGGCGGCGGCCGAGGCCGCCGCGGCGAGGGACACCCACCGCCCGTAAGCCATCAACCGCCGCAGCAGGAACCCCATCGGCCTGTCGCCCCGCCTGCCCTAGACGTCCTTGAGGGCCACCGGCTGGCCGTTTTCGGCGCCCCGGATGATGGCTTCGAGAACCGCCGTGCCGTGCACGGCTTCCGCCGGGGTCAACGGATAGGCCGGGCCGCCCGTGCAGGCGTCGGCGAAGGCCTCCAATTCGGCGCGTTCCATGTCGAACGGGCCGTATTCGACCATCTCTTCCTTGCCCGGGGTGCCGTCGGCGGCGACCGAGCAGGTGAACAGGCGGTCGTAGCTGTGCATTTCGGCCCAGCCGCCGGTCCCGAAGACCTGAATGCGCCAGACCGGCGCCGTCGCGGTCAGGGTGCCCAGGTAACCCGTGGCGCCCGAGGCGAAGCGCATCATCACAGAGGTCGTATCGTCGGTCGGGATCTGCAGGAATTGCCGGTCGGAGCGGGCAACGACTTCATCGACCGAGCCCATCAGATAGAGAAAGGCATCGACGACGTGGATGCCCATGGGCGTCATGCCGCCGGCCGGGCTTTCGTCGGCCTGGGCGCGCCAGCTTTCCGGCGGATAGCGCAGCCCGCCGGAGCCGCTCAGGTTGCCTTCGATATGAAGAATCTGGCCCAAGGCACCACTGTCGATCATTTCCTTGATCTTCAGGGTGATCGGATGGAACCGCCGATTGTGGCCCAGGGCCAGCACGACACCCGCGGCTGCGGCCGCGTCGGCGGCGGCCTGGGCGCTGGCACGGTCCAGGGTGAAGGGCTTCTCGATGAAGATCTGCTTGCCCGCGGCGGCGGCGGCGATGACCTGGTCGGCGTGCTGCGAATGCGGCGTCGCCAGGACCACGGCGTCCAGGTCCGGGTCGTTCAGCAGGTCGGCAAGGCCGTCGCGCAGGTCGATGCCTTTCTCGTCGCAATAGTCCTGCGCCCGCGCCTTGCGGCCGGTGCAGCCGGCGGTGAAGGCGATCTTGTCGCTTTTGCCGTGAACGGAATTGACGAGGGTCTGGCCCCAGCGGCCCAGCCCGGCGATACCTGCTTTGATCATGTCGGCGGTTTCCTTACCCCAAGAATTGTATGCAATTGGCCCCATTAAGGGCGGACGACCTTATTGCCGTTGTTCCGCCTAAGTCTATAGTGAAGCCATGGCGACCACCCCCGACCTTCCCCCAACCCCCACACCCGACGGTCCGCGGAAGGTCGACAACTTCCGGGGGTTGCTGTTCATGCTCCTGGGGGCGACGATGATCGCCTGGCTGCATGCCCTGGTCCGCGACATGACTCAGGAACTGCCGCCGTTCGAAGTCGCGTTCTTCCGCAATCTGATCGTCTTGCTTGTCCTGACGCCGGCGTTACTGCGCCAGGACCGATCGACCTGGAAAAGCAAACGGCCGGACCTGCAATTGGTGCGCGGGGTCGTCGGCCTGGGCGCCATGCTGACGTGGTTCTATACGCTGTCCATCGTGCCCGTGGGCGATGCGACGGCGCTCAGTTTCACGGTCGTGCTGTTCACGTCCTTAGGCGCCGTTTTCATGCTGCGGGAAAAGATGGGCATTCGCCGATGGGGGGCCTTGATCGTCGGATTTATCGGCACGGCGATCATTCTGCGGCCCGGGTTCCAGGAAATCAGCGCGGGATATCTCTGGGCGCTCGCCTCGACCGTCATGTGGGCCTGGGCGCTTTTGCTGGTGAAGGTCCTGGTGCGCTACGATTCACCGGTCACCATCGTGTTCTATTCGTCGGTCTACTTCACGCCGGCGACGCTGGTCCTGGCGCTGTTCGTCTGGGAATGGCCGACCTGGATGCAGTTGCTCGAACTGCTCGCCATCGGTCTGTTGGCGGCGGGGGCGCATATCAGCATGGCCAAGGCCATGCAGCTGGGCGAAGCCAGCGCCGTGATGCCCGCCGACTTCACGCGCCTGCTATGGGCGGCGGGGCTGGGCTACATCATGTTCGGCGAATTTCCCGACTTCTGGACCTGGGTCGGCGGTACGGTGGTCTTCGCCTCGACCCTCTACATCACCTACCGCGAAGCGCGGGCCAAAAGTGCGCTGAAAGACGTCGCTCTCAAAACTTCCGAAGGGTAGGGCGTCAGGCCGGCCAGACCGGCGGATGGGTGCCGAGCGGCACCGACGGCAAGTCCCAGCGCGGCGGCGTCTCCGACATCTGCACGACCGGCTTCAAATGGCCCATCGGGCCCCAGACCGTATCGTGGCTTTCCATCAAATCGGCGACATCGTCAAAGGTCGGCTCCGCCCCCTGCTTGGTGGTTTCATCACCGACGCGGCCCAAACCGTTCAACCAATGCCCCGTCTGGGCCAGGGACAGGCGGATCAGCCAACTGCCGCCCTCGGTCGCGCGGCGGCGCAGGCCCTCCATGGCGCCGAAGGCGGCCAGATAGCCGGTAATATAGTCGTAGGACTGCGCCGGCAGGTGGCGCGGGCGTGTCCGGTCGCCGTTTTCCCAGGTCGCCCCCATGGCGCATTGCACCAGGGAATCGAAACCGCGCCGCCAGTTCCAAGGCCCGACGTGGCCCCAGGCCGACAGGCTGACGAAGACGACGCCGGGGCGCAGCCCGGCCAGGCGTTCCGGCGTCAGGCCGCGCGCCGCCAGGGTGCCGGGCCGGTGGCCTTGCGTCACCACGTCGGATTGCCGGATCAGGTCGTCCAGTCGGTCGCGGTCGGCGTCTTCGCGCAGGTCCAGGTCGGCGGCCAGTTTGCCCAGGCCCGTGTCCTGCACCAGGTTGACGCCGTCCGGGCGGTCGGCGCGGCCGATGCGCATGACCTGGGCGCCGTGCTCGGCAAGCGTCCGTCCGCTGACCGGCCCGGCCAGCACGCGGGTCAGCTCCAGCGCCCGGATGCCGGAAAGGGGCCGGTCGCCCGCGGGCAAGGGCCGGGCCGGCGCGTCGCCGATTTTCTCGATGGTCATCAGCGGCAGGCCCGCCACGGCGGCGGCCTGGGGGTGGGCAGCCCATTCCTCGGGGCTTCGCACCATGAAGGCGCAAAGGTTCTTTTCCTTGCCCGCGTCCTCGAAGTCCTGTGCGTTCCAGGTCTTCAACGCGGCATCGACCGACGGGCGGTCGGCGGCGCAGTCCAGGACGCTCAGGATATCCTGGGCCAGCCATGGATAATTGCAGTGCAGTTGTACCCAGCGGCCGTCGCCGCATTCGTACAGACCGGAAATATCGGCCCAGACCTCGCCCGTATCGGCGGCGTCCAGGCGAACATGCCGGTTGGAGCGCATGGCCATGGCCGCCGCCCGGTGGTCGACGGCGATGTCCTGATGTCGGCCGGTCTTGAGATGATGAATCGCGTCGGCGGCCAATCCGACCGCGCCCAGGGTCGCCGCCCCCGCCGTGCCGATGCGGAAATTCGTCGGCAGGATCGGGTCGGCGCCGGTGAAGGTCACCTCGTCGCCCGGCCGGCCGCGCCATTCGACGCAGCGCAGGATTTGGTCAAGGCATTCGGGGGTGGGCGGGGTGGCGGTCTGATCCTTGGGCATGGGCGTCGTCTTCGTCTTCCGGTCTATGTCGGGGCGGTATTCATACCCGGTCGAGAACCATGGCGCCAATCCGAAGGTTTCAATCGGACCAATTTCGCCCGAGGCCCGAAGCGCGATATATCGCCGCATCCGTCGGGCCTTTTGCGGTGGTTTCTTCCAGAAAATAAATCCCTAATAAATGAATCGTTCAATTACCTGAATTTGATGAAACGATAACGCTTGTTCTCCGTGATGTTTGGGAGCACCTTTCGCGTGTGGGGGGCTATCCTTGGGGTGAATATCGAGGGGTAGGGGCACATATCCGCGCAACGACCGCGTGGTGATCCTGCGGGGGGTATTGTCAGAAATTCAATGCCTTCGACAATCGAATGGCGGTTCCAGTCCCTCCTTGCATTCGAGCCGCCTATGTTCTGAAATGCTTTCAGCTTTCCCGGTGAGGGGGAAGTCCGGGCCGCCGTCACAAGGTTTCAACGACGTAAACCGGGACGGCCGAGATATGACTCAAGGGAGGACGATATGATTCGTCAAATTATGAAGGGCCTGCCGATCGCAGCGGTTGCATTGGGCATCAGCACCGGTGCCGCGCTCGCCGGCAAGGCCAACGATACGCTTACCTGGGTGACCGACCGTGAATCTCCTGTCGTCGACCCTTACTTCAACCGGACTCGTGAACTGGTCATCATCGGCAACACGGCCTGGGACGGCCTGCTGTTCCGCGACCTGAAATCCGGAGACTTCGTGCCGAACCTGGCCAAGTCGTACAAGTGGGTCGACAACGTGACCTTGGACTTCGAACTGCGCGAAGGCGTCAAGTTCCATGACGGCTCCTCCTTCGGTCCCGAAGACGTCATCTATACGGTGAACTTCACGACCAACAAGGACAACGGCGTCGTCACGCTGAAGAACACCAGCTGGATGAAGTCGGTCGAAAAGACCGGCCCGATGAGCATCCGCATCCACCTGGAAAAGCCGTTCCCGGCCGCTCTCGCCTATCTGGCGCAGGCCGTGCCGATCCTGGCCGACGGGCATTATGACAACGCCCCGGTCACGCAGGACGGCAAAAAGGACTTCGGCGCCGTGAAGCCGAACGGCACCGGCCCCTACAAGATCACCGACATCGTGCCGGGCGAGAAGATCGTCATGGTTCGCAACGACGACTATTTCGACGGCAGCCCCAAGGGCAAGGCGGCGATCAAGAACCTCGTCTATCGCACGATCAAGGAAATGAACACGCAGATGGCCGAACTGCTGACCGGCGGCGTCGACTGGATCTGGGACGTGCCCAAGGACCAGGCGGAAAAGCTGAAGGCCTCCGGCCAGGTCGACGTGGTCAACGCCAAGACCATGCGCATCAGCTATCTGGCCTTCGATGTGGACGGCTCGTCCAACGTCAAGGCGTTCAAGGACAAGCGCGTGCGTCAGGCTTTCGCCCATGCGATCAACCGTGAGTCCATCGTCAAGAACCTGGTCGGCGAAGCCGCCGCCGTGATCAACACGCCCTGCCACCCCGATCAGGTCGGCTGTGTCCAGGACGTGTCCGGCTACGACTACGATCCGGAAAAGGCAAAGGCCCTTCTGAAGGAAGCCGGCGCCGAAGGCCTGGAATTCGACATCTACGCCTACCGTCAGCGTGAATTCACGGAAGCCGTGATTTCCGACCTCGCGAAGGTCGGCGTCAAGGCCAAGCTGAACTTCATGCAGTACCGCAAGCTGCGCGGTCTGGCCCAGAACGGCGTGACGCCGGTTCACCACATGACCTGGGGTTCCTACTCGATCCCCGATGCCTCGGCCTGTGCCGGCGTGTTCTTCTCGGGCGGCAAGGACGACCCTGCCAACGACCCGAAGGTCAACGAACTGATCAACAAAGCCGGCAACGTGACCGACCTTGGCGAGCGCAAGGCGCTTTACAAGGAAGCCTTCCAGACGATCTCGTCTGAGATCTACTGGTTGCCGATGTTCACGTATGCCAAGAACTACGCATACAACAAAGACCTCTCCATCGAGACGACGTCGGACGAAATCCCGCGGTTCTACACCGCGAAGTGGAAGTAAGTCCGTCTGACTGAGCGGTTAAGTTCCGGCGGCCCCGATCGGGGCCGCCGGGATCGCCGCTACCGGCGCCGGAACGAACCGCGCCACGGCATCAAAGTCCGGAATTCATGTCGGGCAAGTACATTTAGCGGGGGCTGAAAGAATGGGCCGATCACGGGTTTACCCGTCATGGTGAAATACATCCTCAAACGTTTGGGCGTTGCCTTTCTCGTGGCGCTGACCGTGTCGATAATCACCTTCTCGTTGATCTACGTTTCCGGCGACCCCGCGGTCGCCTTGGCCGGCGAAGCCGCGTCGAACGAAGAGATCGAACACATCCGTAAATCTTATGGATATGACCGGCCGATCCCGGTGCAATACATGGATTGGCTCGGCCGCGCCTTGCAGGGCGACCTCGGCCGTTCCCATTACCTCAAGGAAGAAATTTCCGACGTCATTCTGGCTCGCCTGCCGAACACCCTGATTCTGGCGGGCTGCGCCATCGCCTTCGCGTTGACCTTGTCGATACCCTTGGGCGTCGCGGCCGCGATCCGGCCCAACTCGCTGATCGACAGGTTCGCCTTGACCCTGGCGGTGGTCGGTCAGGCGTTGCCGTCGTTCTGGTTCGCGTTGATCATGATGTTCTTTCTCGGCATCAAGCTGCGTTGGCTGCCGATTTCCAGGGTCGAAACCTGGCAGGGCTTCATCATGCCGGCCATCGCGTTGGGCTATTACGTGACGCCGGGCGTCATGCGCCTGACCCGTGCGGGCATGCTGGAAGTTCTGCAATCCGACTATATCCGCACAGCCAAGGCCAAGGGCCTGCGCCCGCTGACGGTGCTGTTCAAACACGCATTGCGCAACGCCATCATTCCGGTGGTCTCGCTGGCCGCCGTGCAGTTCGGCTTCATGCTGGGCGGCTCGATCGTCATCGAAAGCATCTTTGCGATCAACGGTCTGGGCTTCCTGGCATGGGAGACCATCCAGCGCGGCGACTTGCCGATGATGCAGGCGATCGTGCTGGTGCTGTCGCTGTTCTACATCCTCATTACCTTCCTCGCGGACATGCTGAACGCATTCCTCGACCCCAGAATTCGGGTGACCTGACATGGCTACGCAAGATCACACCGCATCCGCCGCCGAGATTCTCGAACCCTCGCCGATGGCGCAGATGCGCCGGCGTGTCTTCGGGCATTACGGCATCATCATCGGCGGCGCCGTCCTGGCGATCATTTTCGCCATCGCGATCTTCGCGCCGCTGCTGACGCCGTTCGATCCGATTCTCGACCAGGACCTGGCGCAGAAGCTGAAGCCTCCGTTCTGGCACGACAGCCCGAAATACGATCCGGCCCACCCGCTGGGAACCGATTTGCAGGGCCGCGACTACCTGACCCGCCTGGTTCATGGGGCGCGGATTTCCCTGCTGATCGGGTTCTCGGCGATGATCATTTCCGGCGTCATCGGCACGGCCCTTGGCGTCGCCGCCGGTTATTTCGGCGGCCGCGTCGACATGATCGTCAACTTCATCATCACCACGCGACTATCGATGCCCGTGGTTTTGGTCGCGCTCGCCGTGGTCTCCTTGATCGGGTCGAGCCTGTGGATCGTGATCTGGGTCTTGGGTCTTCTCATATGGGACCGTTTCGCCGTGGTCATGCGAAGTACCACCATGCAGGTCCGGAACCTCGATTACGTGGCGGCGGCGCAGGCCTGCGGCTGTTCCACCTTCCGTATCATTCTGACGGAAATCATGCCCAACGTGGTCAACCACCTGATCGTCGTGGCGACCCTGGAGATGGCCCATGCCATCCTGCTCGAGGCGGCGTTGTCGTTCCTCGGCCTGGGTGTGCAGCCGCCGGCGCCCAGCTGGGGCCTGATGATTTCCGAAGCCAAGGGCATGATGTTCTTCGATGCCTGGCTGATCGGCATTCCGGGGGCGGCGCTGTTCGCGCTGATCCTCTCCATCAATCTTCTGGGCGACGGTGTCCGGGACGTGACAGCACCGGAAAACAGGAACTGAGTCCATGAGCGATACCATTCTCGAAGTTCAGGATCTGGTCGTCGATATTCCCGTCTCGGCGGGCATGCTGCATCCGGTGCAGTCGATCAGTTTCAAGGTCGACAAGGGCGAGACGCTTTGCATCGTCGGAGAATCCGGCTGCGGCAAATCGCTGACCTCGCTGGCGGTCATGA
>NZRL01000081.1 GCA_002696205.1 Rhodospirillaceae bacterium
CGAGGTCTATGTCTTCGTCGCCGTATTCTTCTTCTGCAGCTGCTTCCTCATGTCGCGGTACTCGCTGTACCTCGAGAAGAAGCTGCACACCGGACATTAAGGGGAAAGACCCATGTCAGACGTTCAAACCACCACTGAAACCGCCGCGCCGTCCGCCGCGATGCAGTCCTCCAAGGGCAAGGACGACGTCATCCTGATCCGCGCCATGCACAAATGGTACGGCGATTTTCACGTCCTCAAGGACATCAACCTGTCGGTCAAATCCAAGGAACGCATCGTCATCTGCGGGCCGTCGGGGTCCGGCAAGTCGACGATGATCCGTTGCATCAACCGGCTGGAGGAACACCAGCAGGGCGATATCTACGTCGACGGGATCGAGTTGACCAACGACCTGAAAAACATCGACCTGATCCGCCGCGAAGTCGGCATGGTGTTCCAGCACTTCAATCTGTTCCCGCATCTGACCGTGCTGGAGAACTGTACGCTGGGGCCCATCTGGGTTCGCCAGACGCCGAAGAAGGAGGCCGAGGAAACGGCCATGCACTTCCTCGAGCGGGTCAAGATTCCGGAACAGGCCTTGAAGTTCCCGGGCCAGCTTTCGGGCGGTCAGCAGCAGCGCGTCGCCATCGCGCGGTCGCTCTGCATGAACCCGAAGATCATGCTGTTCGACGAACCGACCTCGGCCCTCGATCCGGAAATGATCAAGGAAGTGTTGGATACCATGATCGAGTTGGCGGAAACCGGCATGACCATGCTTTGCGTGACCCATGAAATGGGCTTTGCCAAGACCGTGGCCGACCGCGTTATCTTCATGGACGGCGGCGAGATCATCGAACAGAACGTCCCGCACGAGTTCTTCGACAATCCGCAACACGAACGCACGCAGCTCTTCCTTAGCCAGATCCTGGCGCACTAGAATAATTCGACCGGCCACCCCGTGCCCCCAGATAGACTCTGGGGGCACGGGGAAGGCACGGCGCAAAAAAACACCAACCGGAAACACCAGGGCTTCACACATGAACAGAAACGCCGTCGTTACCGGTGCCAGCAACGGCATCGGGAAAGCCATCGCGTCCCGTCTCACCGAAGACGGCTGGCGCGTCATCAATCTGGATCGGGCGGAGCCCTCGGGCGACGATCCCTTCGAATGGATCGAGACCGATCTTTCCGAACCCGACGCCATCGCCGCCGCCTTCGAGGAAATCCGCGAACGGGAACTGGGCCCGGTCACGGGTCTGGTCAATAACGCCGGCGTCGCCCGCGCGGCGATCCTGGAAGAATCCACGGTCGAGGATTTCGACCTGACCATGGCGATCAACATGCGCGCCCCCATGCTCTGCGCGCAGGCCGTGCTGGACGACATGAAGGCCGAGAATTTCGGGCGGATCGTCAACATCGCGAGCCGCGCGCTTCTGGGCAAGACGCACCGCACGGCCTATTCGGGCTCCAAGGGCGGGATCGCGTCGATGGGCCGCGTCTGGGCCCTGGAACTGGCGCAGTACGGCGTCACGGTGAACAACATCGGCCCCGGGCCGATCGCCACGGAACTGTTCAAACAGGCCAATCCGCCGAACATGCCCCGGACCCAGGAAATCATCGGCACCATTCCGGTCGGGCGATTGGGCGAGCCGGAAGACATCGCCCAGGCGGCGTCGTTCTTCATGGATGAAAAGTCCGGCTTCATCAGCGGCCAGACCCTGTTCGTCTGCGGCGGCATCAGCCTGGCGCGCGGTGGCAGCTGACGCGTAGGGATCATCGGGGAGGCTGCCATGACCGAGATATTGACCGGCGGATGTCAATGCGGCGGGGTCCGCTACGAGGTTTCGGCGGAAAAGCCGTATCGCACGCATGTCTGCCATTGCACCGATTGCCGCAAGCAATCGGGCAGCGCTTTCAGCGTGACCTGGATCATCCCCAAGGACAGCTTTCGGCTGACCCAGGGTGCATTGAAGGTCTTCACCAGCGAGGCCCAATCGGGCCGTGCCAAGCGGGGCGCGTTCTGCCCCGATTGCGGCAGCCGCATCTACAACGAGATCGATCTGCGGCCGGGGCTGCTGTCGATCAAGCCAGGCACCCTGGACGATGCGAGCGGCCTGGCGCCGACCCGCCATGTCTGGGTGCAGAGCAAGCTGCCTTGGGTCGACATCCCGGAAGGGGCTGAGGTGTTTGAGCGTGGCGTCGAAAAGGCTGCGTCCGCCAGGAGCCCGGCATGACCGGCCCGGCGGAAGCGGGCCTGGCGGGCCGGGTGGCCTTGGTCATCGGTGCGGGCTCCATCGCGCCCGGCATCGGCATCGGCCGGGCGATCTGCCTCGCCCTGGCCAGGGACGGCGCCATCGTCGTCGCCGCCGACCGGGAGATCGCGGCGGCAGAGGAGACCTGCGCCATGGTGGCGGAACAGGGCGGTCAGGCAGAGACGGCGGAGGTCGACGTGCTGGACGACGCCTCGGTCGAGGCCCTGGTCGCCGACGTGATCGAACGGCACGGCCGGATCGACATCCTGCATTGTAATGTCGGACTGGGAAAAAGCGGGCCGTCGGACGGCACCACCGCCGATGATTGGCGACGGATCAGCGACGCCAATCTGACCTCGCTGCACGTCGCGGCGCAGGCGGCGATCCCGGCCATGCGGGAACAGGGACGGGGGGTGATCACCGTTACCTCGTCCATCGCGGCGATCCGCTATCCCGGGTTTCCACATCTTGCCTATGGGGCGACCAAGGCGGCGGCAAGTCATTTCGCGACGGCGCTTGCCGTCGAGTTGGCGCCGGACAATATCCGCGTCAATTCCATCGTCGCGGGATTGATCGACACCCCGCGCATCGGCGTGACGCTGGCCAAGAGCTACGGCGACCGGGACGAGAAACAGATGCGCGCCGCCCGTGACGCCAGTTGCCCCATGGGCCGCATGGGCAGTGCCTGGGACATTGCGGAGGCCGCAGCCTTCCTGGCGTCCGACCGGGCCGGTTACATCACCGGGACATCCTTGGTGGTGGATGGCGGTCTGTCGGCGACCGTTCGCCAACCGGCGGAGATCTAGCTCAGGCCCCGCCAGATCAGGCCGCAGGACACGGCCAGAAGGCCCGCCTGTACGAGGTGGCGGAAGACCGTCTCGGATATCCGTTTACGGATCCAGAACCCGACCGCCAGGCCCGCCGCCGCCGGGATCAGGGCCAGGGCCGACCCCTCGGCCTGGTCCCAGGTCAGGTGACCCTCGACCGCCAGACGCACGAACAGCGGGATCGAGCCCAGCATGGCGCCGATCGCCATTTGTGTGACGAACAGATCCTTGGGCGGGCGCAGGGCCGCAAAATAAACGATCATCGGCGTGAACATGCCGGTCACCCCGGCGACCAGGCCGATGGCGCCGCCGGCCACCGGATGCAGGCCGCGGATGCGGCCCAGGAATTCGGAAACGTCGGGCGAGAATATCTGGATCAGGGTGGTGCAGATCACGAGGATGCCGACACAGAGGGCAATCAACTTGGGGTCGACGCTGACCAACGCCCCGGCGCCGATCCAAACGCAGATCATCAACATCAGGGTGAACGACCAGTAACGGCGAAGCGCTTCGCGCATTTCGCCGGCCTCCCATATCTGCCAGATGTTGGACAGGGCGACCGGTACCAGGAACAGCGGCACGGCCTGGGCCGGATCGATCACCATGACCATGATCGGCAGACCGACCGCCGGAATGCCGGCACCCAGGACGCCCTTGACCAGCGAGCCTGAGAACATGCCCAGGACGATAACGGCCAGGGCGGCGATGGGGAGATCTAGAAGCGACATATCCTCGGGTGGTCGCCGGATACGTCGAACGGTCCCGGTGGCCTGCGTGTTGTGGGTGGGCCGGGCGAATGCCGACCGCGTCCATTATCTTTAGGTCATCAACGGGAAGCGCACAAGCGGGCCCAACGGTGCGGGCCCGCCTGTCCGATGTCGAGCGGAGTCTTAGGTGACGACCGGCGTGTCGTCGCGCATGCCCCATTCGGACCAGGACCCGTCGTAGACGGCGACGTCTTCCTTGCCGATCAGATAGAGCGCCAGCGCCGCGTAACAGGCGGTGACGCCGGAGCCGCAGCTGGTCACCAGGGGCTGTTTCAGGTCAATGCCGCTTTTATCGACGAGCGTCTGAATTTCCTCGGCCGAGCGCATGACGCAGTTCTTTTCCGGGTTCATCAGGTCGCCGTAGGGCAGGCTCAGCGCACCCGGCATATGGCCGGAGCGCATGCCTTCGCGGGGCTCCGGCGAAGTCCCGGCGAAGCGCCCGGCGGCCCGCACGTCGACGATGGTTTCGCGGCCGTTGTCCAGGTCGGCGCGGACCTGGTCGATGGAGCGCAGCAGGAAATGGTTCTCCCGAGGCGTGAAGTGGCGCTCCTGGGGGTGCGGGACTTCATCGGTGACCGGGCGGTTTTCCGCCAGCCATTTCGGAAGGCCGCCGTCCATCACCGCGACGTCTTCATGACCGAACAGGCGGAACATCCACCAGACCCGGGCCGCCGCCATGCCGCCGCCGTTGTGGTCGTAGCAGATGATGCGGGTGCCGTCGCCCAAGCCCAGCTTGCGCACCTTGGACGAAAACACCTCGGCCTGAGGGACCATATGCGGCAGGGGATTGTCAGGATCTTTGACATCATCGATGTCGAAGAAAACGGCCCCTTCCAGATGCTGTTTGGCGTATTCCTCGGAGCCCTTGCGGCCGTCGTTCGGCAGGTAGTAGGTGCAATCGACGATGTGCACGTCCGGCGCCGACATGTGTTCAGCGACCCATTCGGTGGACACCAGGGCTTGCGGGTTGGAATAAGGCATGGTCGTTTTCTCCGGGAATGGGATGGTTCGGGCGGCCGCTCAGGGCAGGAAATCGGGGACCGGCAGGTCTTTCGACTTGAGGAATTCGCGATTGAACAGCTTCGACAGATAGCGCGTTCCGACATCGCAGAGGATGGTGACGATGGTGTGCCCGGGGCCCAGTTCCTTGGCCAGACGCACGGCGCCGGCGACATTGATGCCGCTTGAACCGCCGAGAACCAGGCCTTCGTCCTTGATCAGATCGAAGATCAGCGGAATCGCGTCCTTGTCGTCGATGACGTAGGGCTGATCGACGGTAATGTCCTCGACGATCGCGGTGGAGCGGCCGAGCCCGATGCCTTCGGCAATCGAGCCGCCCTCGGTGGCCTTGGCTTCACCGTCCTTGAACAGGTGATACATGGCCGCCCCTTTGGGGTCGGCGCAGCCGACGACGATGCCCGGGTTCTTTTCCTTCAGGAAGGTGGAGGTGCCGGCCAGGGTGCCGCCCGTGCCGACGGCGCAGATGAATCCGTCGATCTTGCCGCCGGTCTGTTCCCAGATTTCCGGGCCGGTCGAGGCATAATGGGCCCCCCGGTTGTCCAGGTTGTTCCACTGGTCGGCAAACAGCACACCGTTCGGCTCGGTCTTGGCCAGATCCTCGGCCAGGCGGCGGGCGACGTGCTGGTAGTTGTCCGGGTTGGAAAAGGGCAGAGCCGGGTTTTCGATCAGCTCGGCGCCGCATAGGCGCAGCATGTCCTTCTTTTCCTGGCTCTGGGTTTCCGGAATGACGATGGTCGTGCGGTAGCCGCGGGCGTTACCGACCAGGGCCAGGCCAATGCCTGTATTGCCCGCCGTGCCTTCGACGATGTGACCGCCGGGCTTCAGGTCGCCGCGTTTTTCAGCTTCCAGGATCATATGCCGGGCAGGCCGGTCCTTGACCGACTGACCCGGGTTCAGGAACTCCGCCTTTCCGAGAATTTCGCAGCCCGTCGCCTCGGACAGCCGGTTGAGGCGGATCAGCGGCGTGTTCCCGATGGCATCCACCAGGCCGTTCGTGATGTTCATGGATGTTTCCGTCCTAGAATAGAGTCTTCTACTTGGTTATTTCAAGGTGGCGGCAACATACCCGCGCCGGAAGGCCCGATCAAGGCGCTGACATTGCGTTTGCGGCGGATTTCCTGTTCCGTCGCGGCATAGGTTGAGGCTAAAGTCTGCGCCTCAGGGACGCCTGCGAAGCAAAAACGACCACTTAACAAAAATACTGGAGGAATTACCCATGACCGAACAACCTGTCCTTTGCGAAATCGACGGGCGCGGCGTCGCTACAGTTACTCTCAATCGGCCCGAGGTCAATAACGCCTACAACGGCGAAATGATCGACGCGCTGCTCGACGGTATGAAAGCCTTGGCCGTCAACGACGACGTCCGTCTGATCGTGCTGCGCGGCGCGGGCAAGCATTTCCAGGCCGGCGCCGATCTCGGCTGGCTACTGTCGGTTTCCGGTGGCTCGCCCGAGGAAAACCTCGAGGTATCCCGCCGCACGGGTGCCGCCGTGCATCTTCTGGACGTCTGCCCCAAGCCGACCATGGCCGTTGTCCAGGGCTTCTGCGTCGGCGGCGGCACGGGCGTGCTGGCCGCCTGCGACGTGGTGATCGCAGCCGAGGACGCGACCTTCACCATTTCCGAAGTCCGCTGGGGCCTGATCCCGCAGCCGATCCTGCCGCAATTGATCGCCGCCATCGGCGTGCGTAACGTGCGGCGCTATGCCCTGACGGCCGAACGTTTCTCGGCCCAGCAGGCGCACAACATGGGTCTTGTGCACGAAGTCGCCCAGCCGATGCAGTTGGAGCGCACGGCGGAAAAGACCATCGAGGCCTTCCTGCGCAGCGGTCCGGATGCCGTCGCCCAGACCAAGGCGAAAACCCTGGAACTGGCGCAGACCGCCATGGACCCCAAGGTCGCCGACGAACTGGCGCGCCTGCATTCCGAGAAACGCCAGTCGGCGGAAGCCGCCGAGGGCTTGGCCGCATTCCAGGAAAAGCGCAACCCGTCCTGGTTCAAGGAATAGTCCTCAGGATTTCCTAAGGATTTCCGGGGCCTGGGCCGTCAGGTCCAGGCCGCCCGGACCTTGTCGCGGTTCAACTGCAGCCATTGCAGGCAGATGATGATCGTGCCGTTGTTGATGGTGCCGTCGGCGACCAGGGCGAAGGCCTCGTCCGCCGGCATCGTGAACACGCGGATATCCTCGTGTTCGTGGTCCAGGCCGTGAATGCCGCCGGCCTTCGAGGCGTCGACCCGGCCCAGGTACAGCCGGATGGTCTCCGACGAGCAGCCGGGCGTCACCAGATAGTCGGTGATCCGCATGAGGTCCAATAACGCACAGCCGCTTTCTTCCATGGTTTCGCGGGCCGCGACCTCGTCCGGGTGCTCGCCGTCCTCGACGATCCCGGCGACGGTCTCCGTCAACCAGGGTGAGGGCGGCTTGCCGTCCCAATTGGGCGACGGCGCGCTGGCGGCGGCCCCCACCCGGAACTGTTCGATCAGGACGACCTCGTCACGGACCGGATCATAGGGCAGGACGGCAACCGCATGCCCGCGTTCCAGGCATTCGCGGGTGACCTCGTCGCTCCAGCCGCCCTCGAACAGACGATGGCGGAGCTTCCACTGGTCCATTCGAAAATAGCCCTGGAACGTGGTCTTTCGCGCCACGACCTCTAGATCGTCACTATCCATGGAATGTCATTCTTTCCTGTTGGCGCCCGTTCGCACGCGGGCGCTAGTATGGTCATAGCGAAAGTCATACCAATCCCACCCCATCGATGAAAGGCGGCCAGCATGGCGACCAGCGAGAAAGTGTCCTTCCCCGGAGCATTGGGCGAGACCCTGGCGGCGCGGCTCGATCTGCCGGACGGCGCGCCCCGGGCTTATGCCCTTTGGGCCCACTGTTTTTCCTGTACCAAGGACGTTTTCGCCGCGTCGCGTGTCGCGCGGTCGTTGACCGAGGCCGGGATCGCCGTGCTGCGATTCGATTTCACGGGGCTGGGCGCTTCCGAAGGCGATTTCGCCAATACCAACTTTTCCTCCAACGTCGGCGATCTGGTCGCCGCCGCCGATTGGATGCGCGAGAACCTGCG
>NZRL01000082.1 GCA_002696205.1 Rhodospirillaceae bacterium
GGGCGCCTTGGGGGGAGCCTTGCGGTTTCGTGTCCTGGGCTTTTGCGTCTTGCGGGGCCGGTTTGCTCTGTGGCGCGCCACCGGCCTGTTTGGCGTCGGGTTTTTGTCCGCCGTCTTTTTTATCGTTGCCCTTCGGGGGTTCTTCCATGGGCGGCAGCGGGTTTTGGCCGAACAGGCGCGGTAGGATCTCCGCCGACGGTCCGGCCAGGGCGACGCGGCCCTGATCGAGGGCGACAAGGTCGTCGCAAGCGGCCAGCAGGATCGGGCTATGGGTGACCAGGATGACCGAGCGGACCTTGGCGAGTTCGCGCAGGGTCTCGCGCAACGCCTGTTCCGCCTGACGGTCGAGGCTGGCCGAGGGTTCGTCCATCATCAGAACCGCCGGATCGCCCAGCAGCGCGCGGGCGATGGCGATGCGCTGACGCTGACCGCCGGACAGGCGCGAGCCCGCTTCGCCGATGTCGGTGGCGTAGCCGTCCGGCAGGTCGATGATGAAGTGGTGGACGCCCGCGTGGGTTGCGGCCTTGATGACCTGTTCGTCCGTTGCGTCGGCGTGGCGGTGGGCGATGTTGTCGCGCACGGTGCCGGCGAACAGCACGCATTCCTGCGGCACATAGCCCATCCAGTCGGCCAGTTCGTGGCGCGTGAACTGGGCGATGTCGGCGCCGTCGAGCAGCACGCGCCCGCTGATCGGCCGGTACAGGCCCTGCAGCACCTTGAGCAGCGTCGTCTTGCCTGACCCGTTGCGGCCGACCAACGCATGGATGCCGCCGGCGGGCAGGGTGACGGTGACGTTGTTGAGGATCGGCTTGGCCGCTTCGCCGTAGCTGAAGACGACGTTCTCGGTCCGCAACTCGCCTTTCGGCGCGTCAAGAACGACTTCGGCTTCGGTACGTTCGCTGATCGTATCGAAGGTTTGGCCCAGCCGGTCGGCGGACTGCTTGAACGAATTGAACGTCCGCCATTGGTTGACCAACTGGTTGAGCGGCCCCAATAGCCGCCCGGACAGCATGTTGGCGGCGATCAGCGAGCCCATGGTCATTTCCTGATTGACGATGGCGAGCGCGCCGACGGTCGTCATCAGCAGCGTCGTGCACATGGTCAGGGAGCCGCCCAGGTTCGAATAGAAATCGGTCTTGGCCCCGCGCACGGCGGATTTTTCGATGTTGTCGGCGTGGCTCTGTTCCCAATGGGGGCGCATCGCCTGGTCGAGGGCCAGGGCCTTGATCGTTGTCCGGCCCTGGATCATCTCGGCGATCAGCTGATCGCGCGAGATCGAGGATTTGCGTTCTTCCTGGTTGGCTTCGGCCATGACGTTGCCCGACTTCCAGGCGACGAACATGAACAGCGGGAGGATGACCAGCAGGACCGGCGCCACCGGCGGCGCGATGGTGATGATGAGAACCAGGAACATGACGACGAAGGGCAGGTCCGTGATCAGCACGGCGGAGCCGCCGGACAGCGTGTTGCGCACGGTGTCGACGTCGCGGAACAGACCCTGCCAATGGCCCGACGGTTTGGATTCCAGCTCCGAGAGCGGCAGAGACATCAGCTTGTCGAACAATTGGCGGCCGACCAGAACGTCGACACGAAGGGCGACCGTCTGCATGACGCGCGACCGCGCCAGCTTCAACACCAGGTCGAAGATGATCACCGCGATCATGCCGATCACCAGACCCCACAGCGTGGAGATGCCCTTGTGAAAGACCACGCGGTCGAAGACCTGCATGGAAAACACGGGCGTCGCCAGGGCGACCAGATTGATGAACGCCGACATGATGACGACCTCGCGAAAGGTCGGCATCAGGTTCTTGATGAACGGCTTCAGCCACGCGCGATTGTTGTCGGATTCCGCCATGGAAGTCCCACTGCTCCTAATATCCCAGCGCCAGACTAATGTATGATGGTAAACATGGGATGAACAGGGGCACCTGTGTTTTAGGCCCGGTTTTCAGGCGGTTTCAGGGTAAATTCGTCCCGTTTCGTCGGCGGCGTCATGTGATCGGTTCGGCGCCTGAATTTCCCCAATGGCGGGGCTTTGGGGCTGGCGGCGGCGGCGTGAACCTGTGATAATGCTCATGTACTCTGCCGTGGATGGGTGAACAACGCCGCGCGACGGGAGAGGCAAGGGGATTTGAATGGACCGGCCATCGCCGACGGGCATGGTTTTCGGTTCGCGAGAGGGGTAATCGCCAGTGCCTGATGAAGGCCGCGCCGAGGTAATTCCGCCGACCGTGCCGAAAGGCCCGGGCACGCCGGGTATTTTCGGTCGCGTGCTGCGGGCGATCGGCCGGGGGCTTTATCGATTCCTGCGCGGTACGATCCGTCTTGAACGGGTTGTCGGTTATGTCCTGCTGGCCGGGTTCATCACGCTTTATGTCGCCAATCCCCAACCCGTCGAATTCCTGCGTCTGAAGGGCTTCGATTTCTATCAGCAGATGAAGCCGCGCGAAATTCCGCCGCCGGAACGCAAACCCGTCACCATCATCGATCTGGATGAAAAGAGCCTGGGCGAAATCGGCCAATGGCCCTGGCCGCGCGACGTCATCGCGCAACTGGTCCAGAACCTGATGCAGATGGGCGCCGTCGAGGTGGCCTTCGATATTGTCTTCGCCGAACCCGACAGAATGAATCCGTCCGCCATCGCCGATGCGTTGAAGGGCCTGGACGAAGAGACCAAGAACAAGATCCGCCAATTCAAATCCAACGACGAGATCTTCGCCGAAACGATCAAGCGCTCGCGCGTCGTGCTCGGCCAGTCGACCGTCGAAAGCGAGCTTGAAGGCGTCAAGCTGCCGCCGGTGAAGAAATCCATCGCCGTGCGCAAGATCGGGCCGAACGTGCCCGACCCGCTGAACCTGCTGCCCAGCTTCCCGGCCCTGGTGCGCAACGTGCCGATCATCGAACAAGCCGCCGGCGGGCGCTTCGGCGGGCACGGCATCTTCTCGATCATTCCCGAACAGGACGGGATCATTCGCCGTATTCCGTCGCTGTTCGTGCAGGGCAAGGACATGTTTCCGGCGCTTAGCGTCGAGATGCTGCGACTCGCGACCGGCCGTCCGACGATCCTGGTCAACGTCAACCAGGCGGGCATCATGTCCATCGGCATCGCCCGCGGTCTGACCATTCCGACGGACCGGAACGGCCGGATGTGGCCCTATTTCTCGAAGACCGACAAGGCCAAGTACGTGCCCGCGGTCGATGTGCTGAACGGCACGGTCGACCCAGCTCTGATCAAGGGCAAACTGACGATCCTGGGGACCAGCGCCATCGGGCTTAAGGATATTCGGTCCATCCCGACGGAAAGCAACATTCCGGGGGTCGAGGTCCACGTCCAGATCATCGAGACCATTCTCAACAAGGCGTATCTCAACCGGCCCAACTTCGCCCAAGGGGTGGAGTTGGCGGTGATCCTGTTCGGCGG
The DNA here is from genome assembly GCA_002696205.1 of Rhodospirillaceae bacterium. Classification (GTDB taxonomy): domain Bacteria; phylum Pseudomonadota; class Alphaproteobacteria; order Rhodospirillales; family Casp-alpha2; genus UBA1479. The sequence continues at coordinate 3,425 of NZRL01000082.1, forward strand.
TTTGGCGATGATCGTCCTGGTGCCCTGGTTGGGCGCCCTTTGGACCTTCATGGTTTTTGCCGTGACGACGGCCGGCGTGAGTTACGGCAGTTGGTATGCCTTCGCCGAGCACCGAATGCTGATCGACGCGGTCTATACCCTGATCGCGATTTTCCTTCTGTATTCGACGCTGACCTACCTCAACTACGTCCGTGAAGAAGGTCAGAAGAAACAGGTGCGCGGCGCCTTCGCCCACTACCTGTCGCCGGATATGGTTGAACAATTGGCGGAAAATCCGGACAGCCTGAAATTGGGCGGTGAAATGCGCGATTTGACGTTGCTGTTCTGCGACGTGCGCGGGTTCACGACGATTTCCGAGCAGTTCGATCCGGTCGGCCTGACCGCCCTGATCAACAAGCTGCTGACGCCCCTGACCAACGCCATCCTGGAACGCCGCGGCACCATCGACAAATACATGGGCGACTGCATCATGGCGTTCTGGAACGCGCCGTTGGACAACGAGAACCACGCCATCGACGGCTGCCGGTCGGCCCTCGCCATGCTGGCCGAGATGGAGCCGCTCAACGCCCGCCTGGAACAGGAAGCCAAGGAAGAAGGCCGCAAGCACGTGCCGCTGAAGGTCGGCCTGGGTCTCAACTCGGGCCCCGCGGTTGTCGGCAACATGGGCTCGGATCAGCGCTTCGACTATTCCGTGCTGGGCGATACGGTCAACCTGGCGGCCCGTCTGGAAGGCCAGTCCAAATCCTACGGCATGAACGTGGTTATCGGCGCCTCGACCTACGCCGAAGTGAAGGACGCGCTGGCCTGCATCGATCTGGATTTCATCCGGGTCAAAGGCAAGCTGGAAGGTGTCTACATTTATGGCCTGCTGGGCGACGAAGAGGTCGCGCAGAAGCCCGAATTCAAGGACCTGCAGAAACTCATCTACGACGCACAGGAAGCCTACCGTCACCAGAAATGGGACGAAGCCCAGACCATGTTCGACGAGATCCGCCGCCGCGGCAACGACGAGAACAAGTGCTGGGAGCTGGAGGCGAACCTGGACGTTCTCTGCGACGTTTATGACGAGCGCATCGCCGAGTACCGCGTTAACCCGCCCGCCGCCGATTGGGACGGCGTCTTCGTCGCGACCTCCAAGTAAGATCGAGTTTTCGGAAACCGCCGGGGCTGCGTGGGCTGCTGCCGTGCGTGTCCTTTATTCGCCAGCCTTGGCTTGGGCCGCGCCCGGCGTCAGGTCCAGCGTCGTCTCGACCACCGGTTCGTCCGGCAGGCGGCGGACGTGGAAGCCCAGGTTGCGGACCATGTCCAGCATCGGATGGTTTTCCGACATGACTTGGCCGACCATGGTCTTGGTGCCGCGCGCCCGGCAATAGGCGATCATCTTTTCCATCATCTTGTGGCCCAGACCCTGGCCCTTGAGGTCGGAACGGACGATCACCGCGAATTCGCAGGTTTCGTTGTCCGGGTCGGTCACCGTGCGGACGACGCCCAGAGTCTCGCGGTCGACCGTGCCGTCGGCGCCGGGTTTTTCGACGCTGGCGATGAAGGCCATCTCGCGGTCGAAATCGATCTGCGTCAGGCGGGCGATTTCCGAATGGGGAAATTCGCGGACCAGGCCGAAGAAGCGGAAGCGGATGTCTTCCGGCGTCAGGCGGGAAATGAAGTCGCGGTGTTCCGGCTCGTCCTCGGGCCGGATCGGGCGCAGCAGGACCTTGGTCCCGTCGTTCAACGTAAACGGTTCTTCCAGTTCCTGGGGGTAGGGGCGGATCGCCAGTTCGCGGGACTGGTCCGCGCCGGGGCTGGCGACGCGGATGCGGGCGTCCAGCGCCAGCACGCCGTTCTCGTCGGCCAATAGCGGGTTGATGTCCAGTTCGGCGATTTCCGGGATATCGACGATCATCTGGGAAATCTGCACCAGGGTCAGACAGAGCGCGTCCAGATCCACGGGCGGGCGGTCGCGGTAACCCTGCAGCAGCCGCCAGATACGGGTGCGGGAAATCATGTCGCGGGCGAGGTGCATGTTCAGCGGCGGCAAGGAGACCGCGCGGTCGGCGATCACCTCGACCGCCGTGCCGCCCTCGCCGAACAGGATCACCGGGCCGAAGATCGCATCACAGGTCACGCCGACGATCAGTTCATGCGCCCCCGGCCGGTCGGCCATCTTCTGCACGGTGAAGCCTTGGATATTGGCCTCGGGAAACTTCTCGCCGATGGAGGCCAGCATGCGTTCGGCGGACGCCTGAACCGCCGCCGCCGAGTCCAGGAACAGATCGACCCCGCCGACGTCAGATTTATGGCTGATGTCCGGCGACAAAACCTTGAGCGCCACGGGAAAGCCCATGGATTGCGCCTTGGCGGCGGCGTCTTCGGGTGTCTTGACGATATGGGTTTCGACCGTCGGGATGCCGTAGGCGGCGAGCACGGATTTGGCTTCGGGCTCGCTCATCATCGCATCGCCGGTCGCCAGGTGACCTTCGATCACCAGGCGGGCGACCGCCGTCGCCGGATTGAAATGGGCAGGCAGGGAGGCCGGCGTTTCGGTCAGGATTTCCTGGTTTCGCTTGTAGGTGATCAGATGCATGAACGCACCGACGGCCTCGCCCGGGGTGTCGTAGGTCGGGATGCCGGCGTCTCGAAGCATCTTGCGCGCGGGTGCCACCGCTTCCTCGCCGACCCAGTTGGCCAGGATCGGCGCCTTGGTCTCGTGCGAAACGTCGATCACCGCCTGTGCCGCCTCGGTGCTCGAGGCGGTTGCCGTCGGTGCATGCATGACCAGCACGGCATCTGATTCCTTGGCTGCGATCAGGGTCTTCAGGGCCCCCGCGTAGCGTTCCGGCGGGGCGTCGCCGATGATGTCCGCGGGGTTGCCGTGGGACCAGGTCTCCGGCAGGACCTTGTTCAACGCCTCCTTGGTTTCGTCCGAGAACTCGGCCAATCGCCCGCCCAGTTCGGCCAGGCGGTCGACCGCCATCACGCCGATGCCGCCGCCGTTGGTGACGACGGAAAGCCGATCGCCCGGAAACTTCGGCGCACGGGCCAGGGTTTCGACGGCGGCGAAGATTTCCTCGATGGTATCGACGCGCAGCATCCCGGCGCGGCGGAAGGCGGCGTCGTAAACCGCGTCGGCCCCGGCCAACGCGCCGGTATGCGAGGCCGCTGCCTGCGCCCCGGCGCTGCTGCGCCCCGCCTTGATGACCAGGACCGACTTGTTGCGCGCCGCCGCGCGCCCCGCCGACATGAATTCGCGCCGTTCGTGGATCGATTCGACATAGAGCAGGATCGCCCGCGTATGCGGGTCCGACCCCAGATAGTCGAGGGCGTCACCGAAATCCGTGTCCATGGCGTCGCCCATGGAAATGAAATGGGAAAACCCGATGCCGCGCGCCCGCGCCCAATCCAGCACCGCCGTGCACATGGCCCCGGACTGGCTGGCGAAGGCGATATTGCCGGGCAGGGCCGGCAAGTGGGCAAAACTGGCGTTCAGGCCGATGCCGGGGACCAGCAACCCTAAGCAGTTGGGACCCAGGATGCGCAGGCCCACCTCGCGCCCCGTGGCCAGGATTTTGTCTTGAAGTGTGTCTTCCGAACCGTCGAACTTTCGGTTCAATCCGGCGGTCAGGATGATCGCCGCGCGGGTGCCGCAGGCGGCGACTTCCTCGACGATGCCGGGCACCGTGGCCGGCGGGGTGCAAATCACGGCGAGGTCGGGAACTTCCGGCAGGTCCGCAACCTCCGCGTAGGTCAGCACCCCGGCGACGGCGCGGTGCTTCGGATTGACCGGCATGATCGGCCCCTCGAACCCGCCTTCCAGCAAATTGTGCATGACCAGATTGCCGACCGATCCCTTGCGTTCGGACGCGCCGATCACGGCGACGGAGGTGGGGCGGAAAAGCTTATCGAGGTTTCGAACGGTCATGGTCGCGCATCCGGCCGCCGGGATCCCCATTTCCCGGTGTGTGAGGTCAAGAATGATGGTTAGCCTATTTTTGCTGCGTTGCAACAATGAAGTTTGGGTTGCAGGGCTCTCGGGCCTCCTTTCTCCGTATATAGGAAAATTTACATAAAACGCTTGACATTCCTAATTTCCCGCACGCATATGACGAATATGTTCATGTTCTGTTCTAAACTGAGGTGCGGTCATGTCTCTTTATCCTCGAGTGCCCAACCGGCGCGGCAGCTTGCTCGACCCTTTGGACTCGGGCGGGTTCTCGACCCCGGAACCGTCGTTCTTGTCCGCGCTGACGGCCCCGGTCGGTCCCGGCGGCGTCAACCGCTCGGCCGACGTGGGCCGGGTTGAAAACCTTCTGGGCCGGTCGGGCGATCTCGCGCCGAAAGCACGGGCGGCGCGGGGGCTGTTCGATCCGCCGGTGGAGGCCGGAGTGCGCGCCTTTCAGGTCCGCCGGGGTCTGAAGCCCGACGGGTTGCTGAACCCGGGCGGACCGACGGAAACGGCGCTGGTCCGCCAGGCCGCGCAACTGGACGGCTTGGCCCCTCGCCCCGCGCCGCCGCGCCTGCCGGGCCTGAGCGGCGAGGGGGCCGCCTCCAACGCAAGGTCCGTCCGCCATCTGGCGGCGACGCGCGAAAACGGCCTGTTTCCCGATCTGCTGACCCAGGATGCCCGCGCCGGCGGCGGCGACCGCTCCCTGGCCGTGGATTTCTTCGCCCAGCTGCGCCGCGCGGACCACGAACGGGCGGAACAAATCCGCCGGGAAATGGCCCTCGATCCCGAAGAAGACCGAACCTTCTTCGCCGACGTGGACAAATTGCTGGAAGCCGAAACCTTCGACGAGACGACACGCCGCCTGGCCGACGGCCCACGCCCCCTGGGCGACGCCGACGACAACGACGACGACGGCGGCATCGGCACGCCGCCGGACGACGGCGATGATGGCGGTGGTGGAGGGGATGACGGTGATGGGGGCGACGACGGCGATGATGGCGAAGAGAAGCCGCCCTACGACCCCGATCATCCGGAACCGGGCGACCCGGACGACCCGGACGAGCCTGAAGAACCGGAACCGGATTGTTCTGATATTCTCACGGCACTACGAGAAGTGATTCAAGACCTCCATGAGGTCATTGATGAGAAACGTGCAAAACAAGCGGAAATCGCCAGTCATGAACTGATCATTAACCGCCTTCAGGACAAGCGGCGGACCGTGCTGGCGCATTCCTCCCCATCGGCGCCGCCATCACCGGATGTCGGCCCTATTCCGAAAGGTCGGATAGGGCGAGTCCTATATTTTGCCTGGAGGGCTCTGGAGGGCCTGGAATTTCTGAACTCAGGATACCGAAATTCCGAGGCGGTTGCTGAGGTGCGTGAAATTGATGCCGATATTGCGGCTGAACGGCAAAAGATCGACGAACTGCGAAAGCAACTTGAGGACGTGGAGCGACGTGAAGAGAATCTGAGGCAGTTGGAGGCGACTTTGGAGGAGCGTTTACGAGCCTGTAGGGCCGGACGGCAATAGCCGGGTGTAATGACGCTAGATGACTTCCCCAGATTCAGTAAAACATCAATAGCAGGGAGGCTATAATCTGCACCCGTCTGGCGGGTCGCTCTCGACCCACTGAAGTCGTTTGCGGATTTCTTCCCGATCTTTCGATGAAACCCGTTGGGCCATGGATTTCATGACGGCGTCAATCTCCTTTCCCGCTCCCAAGGTCGCGGCGCGCATATACCAGAACATGGCGCAAGCATCGCTTTTCGGGAGAACGTCGCCGGTTTCATGCCGACGGGCTAAATCGAGTGCCGCTTCGAGGTTTCCCGATCGCGCCATGACCATCAACTGGCGATGGCCGCGACGCCGGTCTTTGGTGCTTGGGGAACCGAAACTCCGCGCAATGAACTCCCATTGCGCCGGTGGATGCCTCAGTTCAACGGAAAATTTGAACAAGAGGTTCGCCAAATCTTGATAGGGGTATTCACCGCCGTTCCTCCGCTCATAGTCCTTTGCGGACTCGAAGGCTTGTACGCCGTCCCCGGTGGTCGCCGCTTTGATCCAGACCACCGCGCCGTCGAACATGGCGACGAAATCGGACGGGTAGTTCTGCGCGACCAGAATGGCCCTGTTGTCCCGAACGACGACGCCGTATTCCGCGCGGATCGCCGCCAGGCGCAGGAAGGCGGTCATTCGCTCCAGGGCCATCGCGCCGGCCCGGCCGGCCCGGTAAATGTCGAAGGCCTCAAGGACAGCCAGACTAGGACCGGTGGCGAGTGGAGTCGACGCGCCGGAAGCGGGTTTTTGCGCTGCGGGCGTCGCCAGTGACCTGTCCGTCTGGAAAAACGTGGTGAAGAAAGTACCCGGGCCGATGTCGAGTTGAGCACCACTTGATGCGCGCCAAGAGGTGATGCCGTCAGCCTGAAGTGAAAGGGGCGTGAGAGCAATCAACGCCAACATGGAAAAGTTGTATAGTGACCGCATCATGCGACCATTCTAACCGCCTCGCCCGAGGGGGCAAGCGCGGACGTTGGGCAGTCGGCTACTTGCTGGTCATCACCCAGACGCCGTTCCATTCGCCTTCGGGCGGCTCGGCCTTCAGTTGTTCGCAGCGTCCGATATAGGTATGGGCCAGCTTGTCGTTCGGGTTCAGCGCGATGGCTTCCTGGAAGGCCTTGGTCGCCTTGTCCCATTCGCCCTTGTCGTAATGGGCGCGGCCCGATTTGAAGTGATTCACGGCCTCCATCAGGTTGGGGAAGGTCTCCTCCGAATGGAAATCGAGGACTTCGTAGACGCCCACGGGCTCGGTCTTGCCCTTGACGATCACCTTGTCGATGTCGCGAATGCGGTAGGTGCCCTTGAGCTTGCGGTAAGTGAATTCGGAAATCAGCAGCCGCGCCGAATACTGCTTGCAGGCACTTTCCAGGCGCGCCGCCAGGTTGACCCCGTCGCCGATCATCGTGAAGTCCATGCGCTTGGGCGAGCCGATGTTACCGGAGACGATGTTCCCCGTGTTCAGGCCGATGCCCATGTCGATGGGTAATTCGCCCTTCTTTTCGCGGACGATGTTCCATTCGTCCAGTTCGCGCAGCATGGCGATGGCGGCACGGACGGCGCGGTCCTCCTGGTCCTCCAGCGGCAGCGGCACGCCGAAGCCGGCCATGATGGCGTCGCCGATGAACTTGTCGAGCATGCCCTGCTCGCGGCTGATGCAATCGACCATGATGGTGAAATACTCGTTGAGCATCTGCACCGTGCCCTGCGGGCCGAGGCTTTCCGTGAGCGTCGTGAAGCTACGCACGTCCGAGAACAGGATGGTCGCTTCCAGGCTCTTTCCGCCCAGGATGTCCTCGCCGCCGGCCATCAACTGATCCGCCAGGCCCGGGTCCATGTAGCGCGACATGGTCGACTTCATGCGTTTCTCGGACGAGATATCTTCGATCATCATCATCGAGCCGAGCTTCTTGCCTTCCTCGGCCATCAGCGGCAGGAAGTGGACGTTAACGGAATGGGTTTCCTCGCCGCGCACCAGCTGCTGGTCCATGGTGATATCCGCCTCCTGGTCCTCTTCCAGCTTGTCCAGGCGCTCGTTGATCCAGCCGTTCTCGATGGCGAAGAATTCCTTCGCCTCCTTGCCGATGATGTCGGTCTCGTCCTCGCAATGCAGGATGCGCAGGCCGGCGGCGTTGCAGGTCACGACCTTGCCGTCCTCGTCGATGGTGACGACGCCGTTCGACATACTTTCCAGCATGCTTTCGTTGTAGTTCTTCATGTTCTGGACGTCTTCGAACAGCTTGGCGTTTTCCAGCGCGATGGAAACCTGCGCCGTGAACGCCTTCAGCCGGGTTTCGTCCTCTTCCGAGAACGGTCCGCCGCGCTTGTTCAGGACCTGGGTCACGCCGATCATCTTGCCGGCCTTGTTGACCACGGGCACGCAGAGGATCGAGCGCGTGAAATAGCCGGTCTTCTTATCGAACGCCGGATTGAACCGCAGGTCCGCATAGGCATAGGGGATGTTGATCGTGTCGCCCGAGGTGAACACCGCGCCCGCGATGCCCAGGTGGTTGGGCAGGCGGATTTCGCCCAAACTGTCGCCCATGGCGACCCGGGAAAACAGCTCGTTCGTTTTCTCGTCGTTGAGGAACAGGGTCGAGCGGTCGGCCGACAGCATCCGCGTCGCTTCCGACATGACGCGCGACAACAGCGAGCCCAGTTCCAGGTTCGAGGTCACGTCCGAAACCATGTCCAGGAACTTCATTTCCTGTTCGCGGCTTTTCTTCATGCTTTCGACGAACTGCGTTGATTGCAGGGCGACGGCGGCCTGGGTCGTGATGGCTTCCAAAAGGGCCAGGTCGTCCTCGGTGAATTTCTCGCCGTTCTTCTTGTTCAGGCACTGGACGACGCCGATGATTTCTTCCTTCACCGTCTTCACCGGGGCGGCGCAGATGGTGTCGGTCTTGAAGCCCGTCTGTTCGTCGACCGACCGGTTGAAACGGCCGTCCTGATAGGCGTCGTCGATGATCTCGCCGTTACCGGACGAGAACACGGCGCCCGCGATCCCGGTGTTGTTCAGGATGCGAATCTCGCGTTGGAAGTTGCCCTGGGCGACGCGGGAATAAAGCTCGCCCGTCGCCGGATCGTTCAGGAACAGGGTGCCGCGTTCGGCCTCCAGTTCATAGACGATGACCTCGACCAGGGTTTCCAGAACTTCGTCCAGGGATTCGATCCCGGCGACCCGGCGGGACACGTTCAGCAGCATTTCCGCCTGTTTCAGGCGGCGGTCGGCGATCCGCAGTTTATGGGCCAGTTCCTGGTCTGCCGCGTCGCCCGTGTCGGCCGAGACCACGGGTGGCGGAGGTGGCGTATCGGTGATCGCCGCGACGTCCTCGGCCGCGTCCTTGATGGCGTCCTTGGCGGCGGGCGTCGGTTGGGCGGTATCCGCATCGTCGCGGTCGACCGTATCCGCCGAGGGCAGGTTGCCGCTCATTGCCGCGCCCCCGGTTTGTCGTTGGCGGGGGCGGGGGCCTTCACCTCGGCCATGGATTTGATTTCCAGTGTCCGGCGCAGGGTCACGATGGCTTGTTGCAGTTCAGCCGTTTCGTCACGCCGCGCACGGTTTAGCTCCTGGACGGTCTCCTGGTGCTTGAAGGTCTGCTCCTCCATCTCATCGCGCAGGGTGCCGATGGTCGCCTTCAACTGCTGAATCTCGTCGCGCCCGGCGGAGACGGCTTCGTTCAGCTCTTTTTCCTTTTCGAGCTTCAACGTCTCCATCTCGTCGCGCAGCGCCTGGATGGTGTTCTTCAACTGGGTGATCTCGTCGTTGCCCGAGGCGCGCTCTTCCTGAACTTCCTTCTGGCGGGCGAAGTTCAGTTGCTCCATTTCCTCGCGGAGCGCCGATGCCGTATCCTTGAGCTGCTTGATCTCGTCAACGCCTTCGGCACGCGCCTCCTGTTCGACGCGCTGCGCGTCGAAAACCTTGTTTTCGAGCTCTTGGCGAAGCGCGGCGACAGTCTCTTTCAGTTGCCGAATCTCAAGTTGCGCGTCCCGCATCGCGTCTGATTCGACGGCGGGGGCGTCAGCGTCACTCATCCTCGAACACCTTTCCGCCTATGGCGGCGCTTATAGACTGCACGTAACATAGTCGCGCCCTTCGGGGGTAACCGTCAAGATTGCTTGTCGTTCAATTGCTTAAGCCGGGAACCGGGATTCGTGACCACCTTTATCTGCCGTGATTGCGCGACCTTGGCGGACGGCGCCCCGGAAAGCCCGCCGGACCGTTGTCCGGCCTGCCGTGGACAGCGGATTTTCAGGCATGCGGAACTGCGGAGCTTGGCCATCGCCCATATCGATTGCGATGCTTTCTACGCCAGCGTCGAAAAGCGAGACAATCCCGAGATCGCTGGCCGCCCGGTGATTGTCGGCGGCGGCCGGCGGGGGGTGGTCTCGGCCTGTTGTTATATCGCGCGGATCAACGGCGTGCGCTCGGCCATGCCGATGTTCCAGGCGCTCAAGCTCTGCCCCAAGGCCGTGGTCATCCGTCCCGATATGGACAAGTACCAGCGTGTCGGCGGGCAGATTCGGGCTTTGATGCAGGATCTGACGCCGCTCGTGGAGCCGCTCAGCATCGACGAGGCCTTTCTCGATCTGACCGGCACCGAATCGCTGCACCGGGGCGCCCCGGCACAGACCCTGGTGCGCTTGGTCAAACGGATCGAGGACGAGATCGGCGTCACCGCCTCGATCGGGCTCAGCTACAACAAGTTCCTCGCCAAGGTCGCATCGGACCTGGATAAGCCGCGCGGTTTCGCCGCCATCGGCCGAGCCGATGCGGCGGATTTCCTGAAAGACAAGCCGGTCGGCCTGATCTGGGGCGTCGGCAAGAGCCTGCGCGGGCGCCTGGAACAGGAGGGCGTGAAGACCGTCGGTGACTTGCTGCGCTTCGACGAACGGGATCTGACCGTGCGCTACGGCGCCATGGGCGGGAGGCTCTACCATTTCTCGCGGGGGCAGGACGACCGCAAGGTGACGCCCGGCAGTGAGGCGAAATCCGTTTCCGCGGAAACCACTTTTGACGACGACATCGGCGATTTGGAAGACCTCAAGGCCGTGCTTTGGCGGCTGGCGGAAAAGGTCTCGGCAAGGCTCAAGCGCAAGGGCCTGACCGGCGGCACGGTGGTCCTCAAGCTCAAGACCAACCGGTTCCGGCAATTGACGCGTTCCAAGCGTTTGGAGCGGCCGACGCAGTTGGCCGATACGATCTACCGCGCGTCGCTGCCGCTATTGGAAAAAGAGGCCGACGGGCGGATGTTCCGTCTGATCGGCGTCGGGGTTCAGACCATTCAGCCGCTCGGCGTCGATGTGCCGTCCACCGGCGACCTATTGGCAGGGCAGGCGGGTGGGGCCGAGCGCATCGCCAAGGTCGAGGAAGCGATGGACAAGGTGCGCGGCAAGTTCGGTGACGCGGCGATCAAGAAGGGACGGTCGCTGGGGCCGGGCGGACGGTGAGGGCCGCCTACCAGCCGTCGCAACGGGCCTGGGTCGCGCGGTAGCTGGCCGGGGTGTCCAGCCGCCGGTCCGCTTCCGCCATGTCGGCCTGCATGCGGTCGATCAAGGGCGTCAGCCGGTCGCGCAGCGCGCCGACGAAGTACCGGGCGCCGGTGTTCATGGACCGGGCCGTCACCGGGGGCAGGGCGGCGGCCTCGGCGGCCAGTTGGCGGCGAATCACCGGCAAGTAAGAGGACAGCGTGTCCTTGAAGTTTCGCACATGCTGGTTTTCGTGCTCGAGGATCACTTTGTACTGACAGGTTCCCGGCCTGTAGCGGCGGTCGATGTAGACTCGGATACGGTCATACCCGATGGTCATCTCCGCCTGCGCCAGGCCGACGCAATAGCCGCCCGACAGGCGCTGGCCCTGGACCTTGACCTTGAATTCCCATTGCAGATCGCGGCCCATAAGACCGACCGGATGCCAATCCGCGCCTGGTCCGCCGCAGGCGCCGGCGCGCCGCCGCTTGGCCGCCAACTGCTGGCCGGAATAGCCGTTGGAATAGCGGATGTCGCCGAAGGATTCGTTCAGTCGGACGGTCGGTTGGACACCGGGAAGATGGCATTCGGCGGCCCGGGCCGGTGACGCGGATAGGCCATCCATCGTCAGGGCGGCCAAGACCGCGAAAATCGACAGCGTTTTCTCAAGCCGCATGGTCGGTGTCTCCCGCATCCGGACCTTTCCCCGGCCGGAACGAACGGGGCATCTGGACGACTTTAGATCGGGGGCCGTCGCATGTCATATGTGGGCCTGCGCCGGGTCGCCCGCAACTTGGCATGCGGATTGCTTAACTCACGGTTGTTTCGGCACCCGGAGACCGGGGGCCGTATTTGATCGTTTCATGCTTACGGTTGCGCAGGGGTGGAACCGAAGGCATGGTATCGGCCAGTCGATCCGAAGCCCGCAGGAAACGGGCCGGACGAAGGCCGAGGATTGTTGTCATATTGACGGAAACGGCTACGAAATTGCGACGTTTCCCGACACTTAGGAGCGATAAGAGATGAAATACCAAGTGTCTGAGAACGGGAACACGGTGACCGCGCGGGTGACCGGTCAGATGACCTTTGAAGACCGCGGCGAGGCACCGGCCCTGGCGGCGGCCCTGACCGGCGGTAGCGCCACGGCGATCGTCCTTGATCTGTCAGGCGTCGACTACGTCGATTCGGCCGGTCTCGGGATTTTGTTGACGCTACGCGAAGCCGCCCAGGCCAAGGGCAAGGGCGTCGCGTTGTCCGGCATGACCGGCAGCGTCAAGGAAGTGCTCGAATTGGCCTGTTTCGATACGCTGTTCAGCTTCGAATCCTGATCCCCTTCGGCGCGCGGCGACGACTGCGCGCCGACGTCGCGGAGAACCGGCATGCCTACTGTCCGCGTTCTTGTCGTCGATGACGAGGACTTCAACCGCCAGACCCTGAGATACTGCCTGGAGCCTGTCGGCTTCGAGATCGACGAAGCCGGCGACGGCGTCGAGGCATGGGCGCTGCTGTCCAAGCGCGGCGATCGTTATGACGCGATCCTGCTCGACCGGCGGATGCCGGAAATGGACGGCATGGCGGTGCTTGCCAAGATCAAGGAGGATCCCGCCCTCAAGGATATTCCCGTGATCATGCAGACGGCCATGGACCGGGAAGAAGAGATCATCGACGGCATCGAGGCCGGCGTTCATTACTATCTCACCAAGCCCTACGACATCGACGTCCTGGTGTCCGTGGTCCGCGCGGCGACGGACGACTACGCGCGCCTGCGCCGGGTCCACACCGAACTGGCCAAACGCTCCGGTGCGATTCGATTGTTGGTCCAGGGCCGTTTCGAATTGCGCACGCCTCAGGAAGCGGACGCCCTGGGCGTCATGCTGGCGAGTGGCCTGCCCCGTTCGGCCGCCGTCGCCATGGGATTGTCCGAGTTGCTGATCAACGCCATCGAGCACGGCAATCTGGAATTGGACTACGCGAGCAAGACGGACCTGATGGCGGCCGGCCAATGGGACAGGATTATCAGCGAACGGTTGGAACTGACGCCCTACCGGGGGCGTGTCGTCACCGTGGACGTGCGGCGCGACGCCCAGAAGACGGCCTTCATCATTACGGATGAAGGGAAGGGGTTCGATTGGCGCGCCTACATGGATCTGACGAAGGAACGGGCTTTCGACACCCATGGCCGGGGCATCGCGATGGCCCGTAAATTGGCTTTCGCATCTTTGGAGTACCAAGGCCGAGGCAACATCGTCGTTGCGTCGGTGGCGCTGGACGAAGGGGCGGCGGCGGTGGAGAGCGGGCAAGACCCGGAGCCGACGGCGGGCCATTCTTCGCAAGCGGAAGAGGGCGACGAGACGGACAAAGCCCCGGAGCCTGTCATCGCCGTTGCGGGTTCCGTTCCGGCGGCGGTTGAAAGCCGGTTGCGGTCGGTCGAGGGATGGACGGTCATCGGCGGCGGCGAGGTGATGCCGGGCGGCGATGACGACGTTCTGGTCATCAGCAACGACGATGCGAACGGTCCGGCGGGGCTGCGTCTCAGCCGTCGCGGGGCCGGCGCCAAAGGCGAGACGATCCCGCTTTCCGGCGACCCGAATCTTGTCGAGGCCGTGGCGCGTGCCCTGGTGTTGCCCGAAACGCTGGAAATCGGCGGGGAGGCCGAAGCCCGTTTGGGAA
>NZRL01000083.1 GCA_002696205.1 Rhodospirillaceae bacterium
CGGGCGGATCGGACACGGCGTTCGAACGCGCCCAGCCGATCCTCGACGTCCTGGGCGGCAAGATCACCCATGTCGGGCCGACCGGCGCGGGCCAGGTCGCCAAGGCCGCCAATCAGGTCATCGTCGGCCTGAATATCGGCGCGGTCGCCGAGGCGCTGTCCCTGGCCCAGGCCGCCGGGGTCGACCCCGGCAAGGTGCGGGAAGCCCTCGGCGGCGGGTTCGCCGACAGCCGCATTCTGGAGGTTCATGGGCTTCGCATGATCGAGGGCAAGTTCACGCCGGGGGCGCGCTGCCCGATCCAGCGCAAGGACATGGACCAGGCCATGGAACTGGCCGAGCACTTGGGCATCGAATTGCCGGCGACGGCGTTGTCCCGCGATCTCTACGACCGGGGGATCGAGGCCGGCGACGGCGACCTGGATCATTCGGGCCTGATTCGCGCGATCCGCCCGGACTGGCCGGTGAACGAATCTTAAGAAACACGGGCTAGGCGGATTGCGCCACCTGAGCGGAGTCCGCGAGGGGAAGCGTGAAGGTCACGGTCGTTCCCGCACCTGGGACACTTTCGATGCCGATCGTCCCGCCCTGCATTTCGATCAGGGATTTCGAGATCGACAACCCCAGGCCCCAACCCTTTTCGGTGGTGAAGGGATCCTTCGTCCGTTTCGCAAACGGCTCGAGAAGCCGGTCGGCCAGATCGGGCGGAATTCCCGGACCGTTGTCCGCCACCGACGCAGCGACAACATCCCCGGTCTGTTCGACGGTGATATGGATCTGCCCGGAGGCCGGGGTGAATTTAATGGCGTTGACCAGCAGGTTGAGGAACACCTGTTTGACGGCGCGGGCGTCGGCGAAAGCCGGCGGTAGCGCGTCCGCCAGCGAGACCTCGATTTCGATATCCTTTTCATAAGCGCGGACGCGCGCCGCATCGGCGCATTCTTCGGCGATCTCGCCGATTGCGACGACCGCCGGTTCGTGCACCGCGCCACCGGCTTCGATGGCCGAGATATCGAGAAGGTCCTCGACCAGGGACAGCAAATAGGACGCGCTGGAATGAATGTCCTTGGCGTACTCCTGATATTTCCCCTGGCCGGGCGGGCCGAAATATTGACGGTGCAGGATTTCCGAAAAGCCGATGATCGCATTGAGCGGCGTCCGCAACTCGTGGCTCATCGTTGCGAGGAATTGGGTTTTCGCCTGGTTCGCCTCTTCGGCGAGGCCAAGAGCGGCGCGGAGGTCCTGTTGGATCGATTTTTCTTCGGTGATGTCGACCAGGATCGTCAACAACGCCTTGTCCCGGCCGGCCCCCAGAACCATAGGGATCTTGTGATTTCGAAGGTTCTTGAACCCGGCCTTCGGAAACGTCCGGGTGGCTTCGCTGATATCCACCTGACCGGCGGCGAGAACGGATCGGTCCTTGGCCGAGACCTCCTGGGCGTCCGATAGGGGAAAGACATCCCACATCGTTTTGCCGACCAATGCGTCCGGGCTCGACCCGACCCAACTGGCGTAGGTCGGGTTGACGAGAAGAATCCGGCCGTCCGCGTCCTTTAGCGTCATGCCGTTCGGCGTGTTGTCGATGATCGCCTGCAGGCGCCCCTCGCTCAAGGCCAGGGCATGGCGGGTATCGATGCGGTCGTCGATATAGGCCAGGATCATGCCCAGCACCATGGTCGCCGGGGTAAACGTCACGGCAAAAGGAATGGCGATCATCCGCATCACCTTGTCCGCCACCGGCGCGGGCAATTGCGCGAAGAGCCCGATGACCACCAAGTGCACGACCAGCCCAAAGGCCAGCAAGGTGATCCAATTCAGGGAAATACGCCCCGAACGGCAGGCCGCCCGGTAGGCGAGGCCCAGACCGACGCAGGCCACGACCACCGCGACACCGACAGGCGCGCCGCCGCCGCCCAGGTAAAGGCGGTAGCCGGCGGCGATCACGCCGGCGACGATCCCGGCGATGGGCCCGCCGAAGACGCCGGACAGACTGATGATGACCGACCGCGGATCGAAGATGACGCCGGGCGCCAGGGTGACCGGCGATTCCATGCCGATCACGCAGATCACGCCGAACAGCAGACCGGCCAGGATACGCCCGGTCAGTTCCTCGTAAGGCCATCGTTGCGCGATGAATGCATAGAGCAGGCAAAGCGAAAGCAACAACGACGCCGCTTTGGCGAATTCCGCGATCATCAGAGGTCCAACCTAGCCGAACTGAGATAGATTATTAAGCATTCCAAAAGTGCAGGTTGCACCGGCGCATCCGGCCCCGTCAGGCCGACAGCCGGTGATGGTATATCCGAAAGGCCGATGCGCCATTTTCGTGCACCGCCCCGCACATTCCCAATGCCGCCCAATGCACAATTTTTTATCATCGACAAAATTCAGCCTGTTTTTTGTTCATTTTTTGCATATTTGTTGCATTGCATGCATGTGCATAAATGCAGCTAATCTATTGCACATAAATGAGAATTCGTCGCAACGTCCGGTTGGCACGGGACTTGCTTTTTGCATTTGCGAAGTGCGGGCTTAAAGACCCGCCCAAGCCTGACACAAACAACAACAACAGAGGCAACCAAGAAAACGACGATGCGTGTGATGCTGGTAACGGATATCCCGAACGCGGTTGAGGCCTTTCAGGCCCACGCAGCGGGCACCAACGGCGGGATGCATGAGGTGGTTTCCTTCTGCGCGCCGAACGGTGAGATGGTCGACAAGGCCCGCGAGGCCGCGCCCGACATGATCGTGGTGCATGTCGCCGACCCCAACGATTTTCCCTTCACCGAGTTGCAGAGCCTGAACGAGACGGCGCCTTTGCCCGTGATGTTCCTGGCCGACGACGAACGGCCGGAAATGATGACCCAGGCGTCGCGCGCCGGTGTCGTCGCCTATCTGCCGGTGACCGCGGGCCTGCAGGCCTTTCCGAGCCTCGCCGAATGGACCCGAACCCAATTCCTTGCCATGCGCGAATTGAAAACGCGCCTGAAGGAAAAGGAAGACAAACTGGCCGACCGCATCACCATCGAACGCGCCAAGGGCATCGTCATGAAGCTCAAGGGGCTCGAGGAAGACACGGCCTATCACGAGATCCGCAAGCTGGCCATGAAACGGTCGCAGCCCATGCGGGTCGTCGCCGAACAGATCATCGATACGGAGAGCCTCGTTCTCTGCAAGGGGTGACGGCGCACGTCACTCCCGGCCCGGCCGCCCCCGGCGGCCCGGCGAAGGAATTCATCGAATACTAAGTCCGTCTCCTCCCAAGAAGGACTTAGAGAAGGCGGCAGGTCGCTATCGACAGCCACTCTCCTCGGGACCTGCCGCCTTCCTCCCCTTTTTCCCATCCACCGGCCGACAGATCGCCTTGCGCGGCCCCAAGCGGCGCGCCCACAAACGACGACGCCGTCACGGCAACGCACCGGACGGCGTCGGGATCGATTGACGTCAGGAAAGAAAAGCCGCGCCGATCAGGCGCCGGCGGCCTGCGGAATCATCAGACTTTGGATATCGCCCTCGCCGACCTCGGTCATCGGCTTGGCGATCTTCCAGGTCATCTTGTCCCGGTCGGCGTTCATCACGGCGATCACCGTTTCCACATCGGGGCAGCCATCTTCATGGCAATGCAGTTCGGAGACCATAAGGGTCGTCTCCTCGCCGATGCCCAACCGTTCGCGCATCATGTCCTTGATCCGCGCGGCGCTGCCGTCCGGCTTGGCCCGTGACAATCCGAGAATATCGTCCATCGTCGTCTCTCCCGTTCGCATCCCGCGGCGCGGGGCCGGCCCACCGGGGGCCGGCCACCGGCTTACGAGATCAAGGCTTCCTTCATGCGCATCACGGCAATGGCACCCTGTTCGTCGGCGGCGACCAGGGTCGTGCCGTCGGCGGTCCAGGCGAGGCCCGAAATGGCACTGCCGCTGGACGGGCGGGCGATCATCGCGGTTTCCTGTTCGACGGTCCCGATCATCACCGTGCCGTCGGAATAGCCGCCGGCGACCACCCCATCCGTCGGATGGGCGGCCACCTGCATGACGATGCCGTTGTAGACATAACCGAATTCCAACGGCGGCTTGCCCGACGGGCCTTTGCCCGAACAATCCCAGGACGTGACCGTATCCGCGCCCGAGGCCGCGACATAACCGCCGTCGGCGGTCCAGGTCAGGGCCCGGATTTTCGACGGATAGCCCGACATCCGCATGCCGGTCTTATCCTTCCACCGCCAGCAGTGCATTTCCTTGTCCTGCATGGCGGTGACGATGAACTTACCGTTGGGCGACCAGGCGACGGCGGTGTGAGAGCCGTGCCAATCCAGGCGCACGGGCTTCTGCTTGGCGTCGGTCAGGGTATAGACGGTCACGCCGTCATAATGAGCGGCGGCGATCTTGGTTCCGTCCGGCGAAAACGACAGTCCGGCGACGGTCGACGGATGATCGTCGGAGGTCAGCACCACCGATCCTTCGCCGTCCAGAACGGTCAAAGACTTGCCGGCGGCGAAAGCACGCAGACCCGCCTCGCCCGACTTGTCCGTATGCACGGCGATCTGGCCGATCCAGGCACCGTCGGTCGATGCCAGGGTCGTCACGTCCGATCCGTCGAGACGCAACAGCGTGCCTGCGTCCGTACCGATCAGCACCCCCTTGCCGCCGATATCCGCCACCCCCGCGATGGGCGTGGCGTCCACATCGGCGATGACCTGCGGCTGCGCGCCGTCCAGAGCCAGGGACAGGCCGCGCAGGCGCTTATCCCCGAAGCCGATGACGGCCCGGGCCTGGCCCGGTTCGATGACAACGAAGGTCGGATGGGCCCCGACCGCCGGCGTTTCGGAAAGACCCACCGCCGGGGAAACCAGGCGCGCGCCGGCGTCCGGATTGAAGCCCGGCACACCGCCGGCCTGAGGATTGATCAAGGCGTCTGCTGTCATGCTCATCTCCTTCAGGCCGCGACCGTGCAGGCCTGGAAGGCCGAGTTCAGCTCGGCTTCATCCAGGTTGCGGCCGATGAAGACCAGGCGCGACGACCGGCTGGCGCTGTCCCAGGGAGCGCCCCAGGCACTGTCCATGACCATGTGAACGCCCTGGAAGACATAGCGGTTGTCCTGACCGGAAAGGTTCAGGATGCCCTTGGTCCGCAACACGTCAACGCCGCGTTCCATGATGAACCCACGGATCCAGTTGGAGAACTTTTCCGGCTCGATCGGCGTGTCGGTGGTCAGGCTGACCGAGATGATGTCTTCGTCGTGTTCGTGGTCGTCTTCTTCGTCCAGCAGGCCCGGCTCGAACTCCAGCACCCGCGTCAGGTCGAAGGCACCGCGGTCGAGGACTTCGTCGATGGGGGCCCCACTGTTCACGGTCTCGATGATTTTGGCCATGCGGTTCAGGCTGGTGATCTTGGCCTTCACGGCGTTCAGTTTGTCGGCATCGACCAGATCCGTCTTGTTCAACAGGATGATATCGGCAAAGGCGACCTGTTCGGCCAGTTCGTGTTCTTCGTCGACGGCGTCCAGGAAATGACAGGCGTCGACCACCGTGACGACGGCGTCGAGCGCGACCTTGGCCTGGACGTCTTCGTCCACGAAGAAGGTCTGCACCACCGGCGCCGGATCGGCCAGGCCCGTGGTCTCGATGATCATGCCGTCGAAGGCGTCGGCGCGTTTCATGAGGGTGGAGATGATGCGGATCAGATCGCCGCGCACGGTGCAGCAGATGCAGCCGTTGTTCATCTCGAAAATCTCTTCGTCGGCGTCGACGACCAATTCGTTGTCGATGCCTTCCTCGCCGAATTCGTTGACGATGACGGCGTATTTCTTGCCGTGCTGTTCGGTGAGGATACGGTTGAGCAATGTGGTCTTGCCGGCACCCAGATATCCGGTGATCAGCGTGACGGGCACCTTTGCCGCTTCCATGGTGATTACTCTCCCTTGAGTTGGCGGCCCGCCCACCCTTGGGCGGACCGCATCGTCAGTGTGTGGGACCAAATCCGGTCGGTTAAGTCGGGGGCGGCGCGTTGTCCCGGCGCGCCGCACCCCGGCGTGGGGCCGCATGCGGCCCGGGTATTACAGAATGGCGCCGAGAACGATGCCTTCCAGGTTTTCCAGCGTCAGGAACATGCCGACGCCGGCGACCACGGCACCCGCCAGACGGGTTTCCATGGCCGTCGATTCCGTGGCCTTCCACAGCTTCAGAGCGACCGTGCCGGCGGCAACGGCGATGCCGTACTGCAGAACGCCGAGGCCGAGCAGGTAGCCGACCAGAACCGGCGCGCCGAAGCCCGCTTCCTGAGCAGCCATCGAATCACCGAAGGCGGAGCCGTGGAACATACCGAAGGCGGCGAAGACGACGATCGCGGGCAGGATGCTCATGGCCCGGCCGGACAGCACGACCGCACCCAGGGCCAGCAGCGACAGACCGATGACGATTTCCTTGGCCGGCAGGCCGACGCCCAGGCTCATCATCAGGCAGCCCGCCAGCATGGCGACGATATAGGCGGCGGGGGCGGTGAAGCGATGGCCGGTGTAGAGCGCGGCCAGGCCGACGGCCAGCACGAAGAACAGGTGATCGAAGCCGAGCAACGGATGGCCGATGCCGGACAGCACGCCGTGGGCGAAGGTTTCCATCGGCATACCGCCCAGCGGGTGGTGGGCAAGCGCGGGTTCGGCGGCGACGGCGGCAACGGCGCCGAGCGCCAGCGCGGGAACCGTTTTGGTGAGTTTGCGAGCGTTCATGTCAAGATACCTCTCTGTCTCAGTAAAATTGTTTGCCGGTCCACCGCCGTTGATGGTCGTCCGGTCCGATTGTCCTTAGTAGGTTTTGTAGGGCAGGAATTTGCCGTTCAGGGTGATGACCACGCGGTCGCCCTTGGGATCGGCCTTGCGGTCGATATCCATTTCGAAATCGATGGCGGACATGATGCCGTCGCCGAATTCTTCCTCGATCAGGGCCTTGAAGGTGGTGCCGTAAACCTGCACCAGCTCATACAGGCGATAGATCAGGGGGTCGGTCGGAACCGGATTGTCCAGCGAACCGCGCGACGGCACGGTCATCAGCATGGCGATTTCTTCCGGCGACAGGTTCAGGCCCATGGCGTTGGCGGCCGCGGTCGCCTGGTCCTTGGTCATGGACATCTGGCCCAGCAGGGCGGCGGTCGTCCATTCCTTGGATTGGCCGACCTTTTCTGCCACGTCCGACCATTTGATCTCGTTCATGATCTTGTGGGTGACGATCTTTTCGGTCAGTTCGGCGCGAGTCATGTTGAAAAGTCTCCTTCGTTGATGACGTTTGCGTTGTCAGGTTGTCAGGCCTGGGCGCGGAGTGCGCCCGTACCGGTTTCGCCCGCTTCGTCGGTGGCCGCAGTGGGGCCGACGACCGGCGGGTGTCTCGGGTCGTAGTCGGGGGATGCCAATTCGTCCTTGAAGCTGACCGACCGGTTGACCAGGAATTCGATCAGGTGGTTGCGGACGGGGTAGTAGTTGGCGTGGGTGTGCATGTTGTTCCGCGTCCGCTCGCGCGGCAGCGTGTTTTCGACGATCTCGCAGATGCGGGCGTCCGGGCCGTTGGTCATCAGGATGATCTTGTCGGCCAGCAGGATGGCTTCGTCGATATCGTGGGTAATCATGAAGACGGTCTGTTCCGTCTCCTTGCAGATGTTCAGAAGTTCGTCCTGGAGCGATCCGCGGGTCAGCGCATCGAGCGCCGAGAACGGCTCATCCAGCAGCATGATCTGCGGCTCGATCGCCATGGCACGGGCAATGCCGACGCGCTGTTTCATGCCGCCCGACAACTGCGACGGTTTCTTGTTTTCCGATCCGGTCAGGTGGACCAGGTCGATGAACTTCTGGCAATGGGCGTAAAGGTCCTTTTTCGCCATGCGCGGCCATTTCGACGACACGGCGAAGGCGATGTTGCCCATCACGGTCATCCAGGGCATCAGGGCGTGGCTCTGGAAAACCACGGCGCGCTCCAGCGAGGTCCCGGTGACTTCCTGGCCGGAGACGATGACGTTGCCGGCGCTGGCCGTGGCCAGGCCCGCAAGGATGTTCAGCAGCGTCGTCTTGCCGCAGCCGGAATGGCCGATCAAGCAGACGAATTCGCCCGGCTCCACGGAGAACCAGATGTCTTCGAAGACGGTGGTCTCGCCGGAACCGTCGGGCGTCGGGAACCGTTGCGCCAGACCTTCGACGCGGATACGGGGCTGTTGGGTCACGGTTGTGCTCTCGGTCATCTTTCGGGGCTCCGTTCTTTGTCTTATTCGGCGTAGGTGACGAGGCGGGTCAGGTAGGACAGGATCATGTCCAGCACCATCCCGATCAGTCCGATGAAGAAGATCGAGGCGATCACGTTGGTGATCGACAGGTTGTTCCATTCGTTCCACACGAAGTAGCCGATGCCCGTACCGCCGACGAGCATCTCGGCGGCGACGATGACCAGCCAGGCAATGCCGATGGATATCCGCATGCCGGTCATGATCGTGGGCGCGGCCGCCGGCAGGATCACGCGGAAGGCGGTACGCAGATGGCCGACCTCAAGCGTCTTGGCGACGTTCAGCCATTCCTTGCGCACGCTGGCGACGCCGAAGGCCGTGTTGGTCAGCATCGGCCAGACCGAACAGATGAAGATCACGAAGACGGACGAAATGATCGAATCCTTGATCGTGTAGAGCGCCAGCGGCATCCAGGCGAGCGGCGAGACCGGCTTCATGATCTGGATGAACGGGTCGAGGGCGCGATAGAAAAGCGGCGACATGCCGATCAGGAAGCCGAGCGGAATGGCGACCACGATGGCGAAGGAAAAGCCGACCAGGACACGCAGGATCGAATAGCCCAGTTGAATGCCGATGCCCTTGTCGTTGGGACCGGCGTCATAGAACGGGTTAAGGACGTGTTCCCAGATCTGCTTGGCGACCTCGAGGGGCCCCGGCATCGCCGAGGCCCCCTTGGCAGTCGCCCCCATCAAGGCGGCGTAAGCGGGGTCCATGTTCGCGGCAGAGCCCGTCCCTTCCGGCAGCATCAGTTGCCAAAGCCCGGCGAACGCGAACAACAGCGCGATCGACAGCACGATGGAGCGGGTTTTAAGCGACATGGACTTCATGGTTCCCTCTTACGTTCTCTTGATGGCGAAGGACTCGACGTAGTCTTCCGGCTTGGCCGGGTCGAACGTCTTGCCCATGATCGTGTAGTTTTCGTAGGTATCCTTCGGCGGGGTGCCGTAAGGACCGGTCAGAGCCATCTCGGACATCAGCTTTTGCGCGTCCGTCGCGAGATAAACGTCTTCGGCGACCTTCTTGTAGTCGACGTCGCCCTTGACGTAGCCCCAGCGCTTCATCTGGGTCAGGATCCAGACCGCCATGGAATGCCACGGGAACGGATCGAAATCGATCCGGTCCGGGACCTTCTTGACGTTGCCGAGGCCGTCCGCGTACGTGCCGACAAGCACCTGCTCCAGAACCGTGACCGGCTGGTTCAGGTAGTTCTTCGGCGAGATCGCCTTGGAGATCTCCTTGCGGTTGGA
>NZRL01000084.1 GCA_002696205.1 Rhodospirillaceae bacterium
GGTTTCGATGGGGGCGACGTCGTTTTCTTCCAGGAAATCGTTGATGGCGATTTCCTCGCCGATCATGGATTTCGATTTGGTCACCGTCTTGGCCCCGACGGAGCGGCAGATTTCCAAGATCTTCTCGCGCGCGTCCTGGGCCGTGCGGCACCAATGGACATGGCCGCCGGACTCGGTCACGCGGGCTTCGTATTGTTCCAGATAAAGATCGAGGTGTTCCAGCGTGTGGTCCTTGATCGCCTTGGCCGCGTCGCGCAATTGATCGAATTCGGGCAGGCGATCGATGGCTTCGGCGCGGCGCAGGGGAAAGCCTTCGCCCAGGCGCGTCAGCGCCGCCGCCAACTGATCGTCGGCCATGGCGGTCTTGGCGTTGGATTTGAAGGTCCGGGTTTGCGATTCCATCAGCCGCCCCCGTCGCCCGTGTCGCCGTCGCCGATGGCGGGGCTGTCGGTCATCCCGGCCAGAACCTCGGCGACGTGGCGGACCTGCACGTCCGACCCCCGGCGCTTCAGCCGCCCGGCCATGTTCATCAGACAGCCCAAGTCCCCGGCGAGCAGGAGGTCGGCCTCGGTCTTCAGAATATCGTCGGTCTTGGCATCGACCATCTTTTCGGAAATGTCCGGGTACTTGACGCAGAACAGGCCGCCGAAGCCGCAGCAGGTTTCCGGGATGGCGCCTTCGACCAGTTTCAGGCCGCCGACCTTGGCCAGCAAATCGCGGGGCTGCGTCTTGATGCCGAGCTCACGAAGGCCCGAACAGGAATCGTGATAGGTCGCCGTCGCGGCCAGATCCGGCGGCGCAATCTCGGCCTTCAACACGTCGGCGAGGAAACTAACCAGTTCATGGGTCTTGGCGGCCAAGGCCTCGGCCCGCGCCTTCCATCCCGCGTCGCCGTCGAACAGGCGGGGATAATGGTGGGAAATCATCCCGGCGCAGGAACCGGACGGGGCGACGACATAGTCGAAGCCTTCGAACACGTCGATGACGTTCTTCGCGATGTCGCGGGCATCGGTGCTGTCGCCGGAGTTATAGGCGGGCTGGCCGCAGCAGGTCTGGGCCTGCGGCACCTCGACCTGACAGCCGGCGTCCGTCAGCAGCTTTACGGTCGCGAAGCCGACGCTGGGCCGCATCAGATCGACCAGACAGGTCGCGAACAGGCCGACGCGCGGGCCCGAAGGGGTGGGGGATGTATCCTCGGTCATGGTCCGGGAAGAATGGTCGGTTCGCCGGTGAATGACAAGCCGGTTAAACCCCGGCGCGGGGTCCGGTGCCCTGTGTCAGCTGAGCGGTTTGCGCGGCAGCAGCAGGTAATAGATCCCGGCTTCGTTCATCAGGCCGGCGCGGGCTTCGGCCTCGGGCCCGAAGCCCCAGAACACGTCGCCCCGCACCACGCCCTTGATCGCCGACCCCGTATCCTGGGCGACCATCATACGGCGCAGCGGCCTCTGGTTCTTGGGATCGAGCGGGTCCGTCGTGACGACCCAAAGCGGCAGGCCCAGCGGCACGAACTTGGGATCGACGGCGAGCGAGCGGCCCGGCGTCAGCGCGATACCCATCGCGCCCTTCACCACCGGGTCCTTTTCGACCCGGAAGAAGATGTAGGACTTGTTCTTGACCATCAGCTGTTCGGCGGCCAACGGATTGGCCTCCATCCAGGCCCGCAAGGACGGCATGGTCACGTCTTCGACCTTCATCACGCCCTGGGCGACCAATTCGCGGCCGATCGAGGTATAACGATGGCCGTTGCGGCCCGAAAAGGCGAGACGCACGAAACTGCCGTCCGGCAGCAGAATGCGGCCCGATCCCTGGACATGCAGGAAGAACAGATCGATGGCGCTGTCGACCCAGAGCAATTCCAACTGGCGGCCGCGCAGGGCGCCTTCGAGGATTTCCTTGCGGTCGAAATAAGGGCGCAGGTGATCGCCGACCATGCGCCCGGCCAATTGTTCGCCGTCGCGGTCCGGATCGAAATCGCCCAATTCCACCACCACGATATCGCGCGGCCGGGCATGGACGGGGTGGCGGTAGCGGGCATCGGGACGCCAGCTGCCGCGCAGCAAAGGCTCGTAATAACCGGTGAACTTGCCGACAGGCTTCTGCGCATCGCGGACGCTGAACGGGCGGAAGCTGCGTTCGATGAAGAACTGCAGCTGCGCCGCGCTTTTGGTGTCGATCTGCGCCGCCTCGGCACAGATGCGCTGCAGGTCGCCCATGGTGCCGTGTTCGGCGTAATAGCCCAGCATCTGGTCCGCCGGTTTCTTTGCGATCGCCGGGCAGGATTTCAGGAAGGCGCCCAAGGCGTCGGGCAACACGTCGGCCCGCCAACCGGGCAGGGTATCGAATTCAGCGGGCTCCAACACCATCTGCGGCTCGGCCTCGGGCGGCGCCTGATAATCACCGGCGGGGACGATTTTCTGAATGGCGCCGCAACCGGCAAGCAGGCCCGACGCGGCGACGGCCAGGGCCAAGGCCCCGATACGAAACCGGCTGCGGATCGGACGATGTCGGATGGAAAGCCCCCCCATGGGCCGCCTAATCGGCGCTATGGGTGGCGACCAGGGTCCAGTTGGGGTCGCGGGCCTTGGTGTCGCGGGCGAAGGTCCAGAAATCGGTCACGGTGATGACTTCGTTCGGATTGCCTTCGGCAACCTGGCCTTCGGCGTCGCGCGTCACATTGACCTGTTCGGTGACGAACTTGACCGTGACGTTGGCGACGCGGCCTTCCATATAGGCCTCGACGATATCCGCCGACTTGAACCCGACCAAAGTGTCTTCGACCATCATGCCTTCTTCCTCGCGGTCGCGGATCGCCGCTTCGAAATCGGCGTAAACGCCGTCGTCGAGCAGGTTCTTCAACGTCCGCACGTCGCCGGAGGCGAAGGCGTCCAAGATCATTTCGAACGCCACGCGGGCGCCGGCCTGGAATTCGTCCGGTTGGAAATCGGGGTCGGCGATGCGGATCTGCACCAGGCCGTTATCGACCGTGCCGTCCTTGGCGAAGGCGCCGGCGCCGTCACCCATGGCCGCGTCATCGTCCGCATCCGATTGGCGGTCGGGCAGGGGGATGACCTTGTTGTCCTGTTCCGCCGTCTCGCCCGGAGGCGCCGGTTTGAACGGATCGCGATGGCCGCTGCCGTCGTTGCCGTCGCGGCGGCCGAGCACGCTGCGCAGGCGCAGAACGAAGAACGCCGCCACCATGGCGATGAGAATGATGTCGATAAATTGGAATCCGCCGCCCATGTGTGAATTCGGACCTTTTGTTTGCGCCTCCGGCGGGCCGTTCCGAACCCCAATGGGTCGGCGCCGTTTGGTCAGGAGGCCGGGGTGCCGTAGGCGGCTGGACCCGCCATGGGTACCCGTGGTTTAAGATCGTTCGCGACCCTTGTCGGCAAGGTTAACGGCTCGCCGGGTTCAGGTCCAGAAAAGCTGCGGGCTGCCGCCCGCCTGGGCCGACGCCGACTTCCTGCCTATATATGGCGTTTCGGGGCCGTCGTCGGCTGGCCCAGACATAATCGTAATCAAGGGGAAGTACAACCCGTGGCCCTTCTTATCCTGTTGCTTTTCATCGCCGTTCCGGTGATCGAGATCGCCCTGTTCATCCAGGTCGGCGGCGTCATCGGCCTGTGGTCGACCATCGGGGTGGTCATCCTGACCGCGATGCTGGGCACGGCGCTGCTGCGTCACCAGGGGCTGGATACCCTGCGCCGGGTTCAGGAAAGCCTGGCCGAAAACCGAATGCCGGTGGTCGAAATGTTCGACGGTCTCTGCCTGGTGATGGCGGGGGCGTTGTTGCTGACCCCCGGGTTCATGACCGACGCCTTCGGGTTTTTGTTGTTCG
The DNA here is from genome assembly GCA_002696205.1 of Rhodospirillaceae bacterium. GTDB lineage: Bacteria > Pseudomonadota > Alphaproteobacteria > Rhodospirillales > Casp-alpha2 > UBA1479. Next base: position 3,839 of record NZRL01000084.1, read on the forward strand.
TGCCGCCGTTTCGCGCGGCCGCCGCCCGGGCCATCGGCCGATATATCGTGACCCATGGTCAGGTTCACGTCTCGACCGCCGGGATGAGCGGCGGGCCGCAGGACGATCCGTTCTCAGGCCCCCGTCACCGGCCCGGCCCGGGCGGCGGGCCGGTCATCGACGGAGACTTCGAAGAAGTCGATCCCGAGACCGAAACGCCTGATCGCGACAAGGTCGAGGACGCGCGGAAACCCAAGCCCGGCGGCAGCGACGGCGGCCGCCCATAATGCCAGGGCAGCCTAGGCGGTTGTCCCCCTTCACGATCCATGCTAGCAGCTTAGCGCCTTTCACACGGAGACGATCATGAGCGAAGAAATCACGCCCGACATTGGCGGAAACGTCCAGGACGGCGATCAGGTTCCCCTGGTCATCCACGGACAGTACATCAAGGACTTGTCCTTCGAAGTTCCAGGCGCCCCGCAGGTCTTCATCGAAGCCCCCCAGGGCCAGCCGGAAATGTCCCTGAACCTTGACGTCCAGGTCGAAGGTATTTCCGAAGAGGTCTTCGAAGTCATTCTGGACATCAAGGCCGAAAGCAAGATCGGCGGAAAGCTCGCCTACATCATGGAGCTTAAATATTCCGGTCTGTTCACCTTGAAGGTACCGGAACAGCACCGGGCCCCGATGCTGTTCGTCGAATGTCCGCGTCTGATGTTCCCCTTCGCCCGCGCGATTCTGGCCGATGTGACACGCGACGGCGGGTTCCAGCCGCTCATCCTGGGACCGGTCGATTTTGCGTCCTTGTTCGAGCAAAACGTCGACAAGCTGCGCGGTCAGGTCGAAGGCGCCCAAGGCGACGCCTGATCAACGGGGCGGCCCCGATCCGGCTTATTGCGTCCAGACGGGGTCGTTCAGTTTTTCCAGAAAGGCCTGATGGGCCGCTTCTTCTTCCGCGAGCGGCGCATGGGTGCGCGGCGGCCGGACGACCTTTTCCACGGCGACCGCTTCCGCCTGGATTTCCGCCGCCAATTCCAGATCGGGCTGCCGCCCGCCGATCAATTCCAGATAAACCTCCGCCAACAGACGGGAATCCAACAGCGCGCCGTGGAGATCGCGGTGGGTGTTGTCGATCTGAAACCGCTTGCAAAGCGCATCCAGGCTGGCCCCCGCGCCCGGGAATTTCTTACGCGCCATCGAAACCGTATCGACCGCCTGCGACATCGGGATCGATGGCCGCTTGAGCCGCGCCAGTTCGGCATTGATGAAGCCCATGTCGAAGGACGCATTGTGGATCACCAAGGGGGCGTCGCCGACGAAATCGACGAAGGCGTCCGCGACGTCGGCGAAAACGGGATGGCCCGACAGGAACTCTTCGGACAGGCCATGAACGCGGAAAGCTTCCGCCGGCATGTCCCGTTCCGGATTGACGTACTGATGATAGGTCCGGCCCGAGGCCACGTGGTTGACCAGTTCGACGCAACCGATTTCGACGATGCGATGCCCGCTTAGGGGGTCGAGCCCCGTCGTTTCCGTATCCAGAACCACTTCCCGCATGGCTGTCTCCTTTACGCCGCGATCCCTAGACCGCGGATGACCAATGGCGGGACGGCGCCCAGATCCGTCCGTTGTATGTTCGGGTCAGTTTGACGATCCGCTGAATATGCTTCAAGGCCGGATATGCCCCGATGCCCGTATCGACGGCGAAATCGGCGAGCCATATTTTTTCCCGCGCCGGGATCTGGCGGGCCAGCACCGATTGAAAGCGGTCCTCGGTCATGCCGGGCCGCGCCAGCACGCGGCGGCGCTGGATCGCATCGCGGCAATGAACCACGACCACCGCGTCGCAGCGGACATCGCCGCCCGTCTCGAACAACAACGGGATATCGAGCACGACCAGCGGCGTGCGCCGCCGGGCATGGGACGCCAGGAACCGGCCTTCGGCGCGGCGGACCTTGGGGTGCAGGATCGCTTCCAACTTCTTCAGGGCAGCGTCATCACCGAGAACCTTGGCGCCCAGCGCCTGACGATCGACCGCGCCGTCCTTGACCACGCCCGGAAACGCCGCATCGACCTCGGTCACCGCGGCGCCGCCTTTTCTCATCAACGCATGGACGGCAGCATCGGCGTCATGCACCGGCACGCCCAAACGGCGGAACCGGGTCGCCGCCCAGGTCTTCCCCATGCCGATGGAACCGGTAAGGCCAAGAATGAACATTCCGCCGCTCGCTCCGCTCAACCGCCCGCGAGATTTTCAAGAATGCGGGCGCGCAGATCAGGCGTGACCTTTGGGGCGACGCCGAACCAGGCCTCGAACCCGGGCCGCGCCTGATGCAGCAACATGCCGAGACCGTCGACCACCGGATTGCCGCGCGCCGCCGCCGCCGCCAGCACGTCCGTTTGCAGGGGTGCGTAAACGATATCGTTGACCAACGCCGCGGCCGGCAGGGCGTCCAGCGAAATATCCAACGGCGCCTTGCCGGTCATGCCCAGCGTCGTCGTGTTGACCAGAAGATTGGCGCCCGCCAGGACCGCCGCGCGATCATCCCAATCCCACACCGTTAGGGGGCCGCCCAGGTCGGCCGCGATTTTTTCCGCCCGCGCGCGGGTTCGATTGACCAGGATAATCTCCGGCGCGCCGGCGTCGATCAAGGCAACGGCCACGGCGCGCGCCGCCCCACCGGCGCCCAGCACGACCGCCGGACCGCCGGCAGCATTCCATTTCGGCGCCCCCGCCTTAAGGTTTTCAAGAAAGCCGAACCCGTCCGTATTGGTACCGGTCAATTTGCCGTCGTCCCCGACGACGATGGTGTTCACCGCACCGATCCGCCGCGCCAGGGCATCGGCCTCATCGACGGCAGCCAGGGCCGCTTCTTTATGGGGGACCGTAACGTTGACCCCGCGAAAACCCATCTTCGGCAGGGCGGCCAGGACCTCTGCGAAATTCTCGGGTGCGACGGCCAACGGAAGGTAAGCGCCGTCGATGCCCAGGCTGTCCAGCCAATGGCCATGCAGCATGGGCGACAGGGAATGCGCCACGGGCCAACCCATGACGCCCGCCAGTTTCGCCGCTCCGGTCATGTTCATCGTCTCATCCTTAAATTCCCAGGCCGGTCACGAAAGCAATCCCGTCACCGTCAGGTCCTGTTCCCGAAGCGCCGCCAGCAGCGGCAGCAAGGGCAGGCCGAGGATGGTAAAATAGTCGCCTTCGATGCGTTCGAACAACTGCGCACCCAGGCCTTCCAACTGATAAGCCCCGACAGAGGTCAGGACGACTTCACCCGCCCGAGCGAGATAATCGTCGATGGCCGCGTCGTCCAAGGGATGCATGGTCAAGACGGCCTGATCCGTGTGACGCCACAAGGTCTCGTCTCCGCACCGGATCACGGCACCGCAAATCAATCGATGCTCCCGTCCAGCAA